>JASBUK010000044.1 GCA_030147925.1 Trueperaceae bacterium | reverse complement strand
CCCAACCTTCTCTTGGAAGCAAGCTCAAAAGCTTGCCGCTGAAAAGGCAAAATATGCCTTGGTGACCGAGCAAACTCAGTTAGCAGCCTGACAATGAATGTCTAGGACAAAGGTCGGAGATTATGGAACATTCCTGCTTAAAATTCCATGTTCTCTTTTCAGACAGACCCTAGTCTTTCCAATCCCAGTGCTTATAACGCCAACTATGGCCTCTTACTGCAAGCGCTCCTAAATAGCCAGCACAGGGTATGAATCGCGACATCGTCCAGCGCGAAGCTTGTGTGCTGTGACTCGTCTTGAGTAGCGCTGCGGGTCTGTTGGGAAGAAACGACACGGTAAATTGCTTGAGCGGATACGACAAACCTTCACCGAGAGCTTTTATATATGCTTCCTTTTGTGTCCAACAGGAAAAAAACGCTTCGGTCTGCAGGTGCTTAGGAACTGAACGAAGCGCAGCGACCTCCTCATCTGAGAAAAATTGTTCAGCCATCTCATCATAAGCGACATCTCTAAGGCTTTCGATGTCAATGCCCAGTTCTTCAGTACTACTAACTGCCACAAGCATTAAATCTTGGGCGTGCGTCAGATTGAACTTTAGTTGAGATGCTGCGTGTCTGCCCCCTAATGCGGGTTTGCCGTTTTTTGCATAAGCGAATTCCAGCATCACCGGATCAGCAAACACGTAGTGACTCAGGATGTTTCGTAACGTTCCCCGCCCGGCAATGTAGCTCCAGCGGTCTTTATCAAACACAAAACGGTCCGCTTTGCTAAGTTCATCGGGTGACAAAAGGGGCTCGAGCTCAGCTATTTTGGCAGCCTCGCAGCTTAGTGAAACGCGCCAGATATGGATTTCATGCTCATTTAAATCAGGGAATGTTTTTGGAGAGACCCAGTTAACTCTCGGCGTTAAGTACTTGTTTTCATTTATAGGTGACATGACGCAATTTCCCTGTCTAAAGCTTAGGGTTTGTATTCGCTTTGCAAAATCACTGAATCCTGCCACTGGTCGATGAGTTTTTCCAAGGTCGTCATAAAATCATGCGCTAAGTTCTCGATGGTAGTTTTACGGTGTAAATTCTTACTGTATACAAAACGCAGCTTGAGTCGTTCTTTGCTAACGTCTCCGTTTATTGCCAGAGGATAATAGCGGATACCTCTGGGGCTTTCCCCTACTCCCCGAGACTCCTGGGCGGGCCTAAAAGTCGAGCTCTTAGCAGGATTTTTACTGTACTGACTCCGATAGTTAAACAATACTTGTGCCCTCGGTAAACTTCTGAACTTTGCAGCAATTTCGGCGTCATCACACAAATAACGAAGTAAGTCAAAACTCATGCCTTTTGCATGGAGGTATTCCATTTGCTCTGTCACTAAGGCCAGAACCTCGTTAGGCAAGCTGTCTTTACCAAGCTTAAGCAGCAGAGGGGTATAAGAAATGAAGAAACCCACGGTGCGAGAGAGGTCGATATGATCCAAGAGGCTATCTCTGCCGTGACCCATGATATCAATGAGCGTGGCCGGTGCTGCCGTCCAGTCTGACAACGCTTTTACTAAGGCCGCAATAAGCACTTCTTCTGTTCGATTAGGCATTTTATAAAGCAGCGTATTAGTCTGCTCAGGGCTTAGTGAAACAGAGATAATTCGCGCCGATTCATTGTTGTTAACAGCCTGTTTTTCGGGGTAATCCAAAGCAAGCGGTAAAACCTCGGACCAGGGGAGCGCCAGCCAGCTAGCAATCGTTTCTTTAATTTCCTGTTTCTGAGCCTGGCTCTTTAGACATTCGGCCCAACGCTTAAAAGAGACAGTCTTGGGAAGAAGTTTAACTTTCTCGCCACGACCTAACTGCTGATAGACAGTTTGGAAGTCTTCCCAGAATATGTTCCAGGATATAGCGTCACTCACAAAGTGATGAACAATGACAAGTAAACGATGGGATTTAGCAGGGCCCAAATCAAAATGGGTCACGCGCAGCATAGGGCCATCGGCAAGATTCAAACTAGCTTGCAATTCGGCGGATTTTGTTGCAATGACTTTCTTTTGTTCTTCAGTCGTTAGCGCCGAGATATCCATGCTGGCAAAGGGAATGCTGCCATCTAATGCTTCATTGAGCTGTTGCCAGCCTGGTTCATCATTGCTAAAGCGCAAACGCAGGGCATCGTGATGTGAAAGTATATGCTGCACCGTTTGCTCGAGCAAATCCGCCCTTAGTGGATATTCTGATTTAAACAAAGCAGAAATGTTCCAGTGATGGGGGTCTGGAGATTGCCTTTCGTTTAAAAAACGTGACTGCCCTGGTGTAAGTGGTACAGAGCCAGTAATTAAACCCTGTTCTGCGTTAATAGTGGTTATTGCTTCGTTAGCCACCGCAGCCAGCTCGCCTATGGTTTGGTATTGGAAAAGCTGCCGGGGAGTTAGCCGGAGGCCGGCGTTATTGGCTTTGGTAATGACCTGCATCCCCAGCATGGAATCCCCGCCCAGTTCAAAGAAGTTGTCATTGACACCAAGTCTTTGCAAGTTGAGCACTTCTTGCCAAATAGCTGCGAGTTGTCGTTCATTTTCCGTTTGGGGCGGTAGAAAATTACTCTGCAGTTCCGGGCGCAACTGATCCGGCACCGGCAAGGAACGTCGATCAATTTTGTTGTTTGGTGTCAGCGGGAAGGCGTCTAAGGTCACAAAGGCCGCAGGCACCATGTAGTCTGGCAGGGCCTTTCTTAAAAAGGCCCGCAACTCACTCACTGTTGGCAGCGATGTCTGAGTTGTCAGATAAGCCACGAGACGTTTATCGCCCGGTTTATCCTCGCGGGCTATCACAACCGCTTCTTTGACAGCCGGATGTCGGCGTAAGACTACCTCAATCTCGCCAAGCTCAATGCGGTAACCGCGAATTTTAACTTGATGATCCGTGCGTCCGAAAAACTCAATATCACCCTCCGGCAGATAGCGCACCAAATCACCTGTACGGTACAGCTTTGCTCCTGAATCGTTACTAAAGGGGTTAGAGATGAATCTCTCGGCGGTCAATTCCGCTCGATTTAAATATCCGCGCGCTAAACCGTCACCACCTATATAAAGCTCTCCCGGCACTCCTATCGGTACGGGGCGCTGCCGGTCATCAAAGACATAAAGCTGCGTGTTCGCAATAGGGGGGCCAATGCGGACGATATCCTCTTTAGGCTCGACACGAGCAACGGACGACCAAATGGTAGTCTCGGTAGGGCCGTACATGTTCCACAAAGATGCCCCTGAGGTTAAGAGCTTATCCGCCAAGGTACGAGGCAGAGCTTCGCCTCCACAAAGCATCTTTAGATGCTCTTTTCCTTGCCAGCCGGCTTCCAGCAACAGACGCCAGGTAGACGGCGTCGCCTGCATTATCGTGACATCTGTGTTGTCCAGCTTATTTCTTAATTGCATGCCGTCAGCCGCCACTTCATGGCTGACTATCTCTAGGCAAGCTCCTGAAATAAGAGGTAAGAAAAGCTCTAGTGCCGAAATGTCAAAAGAAAGGGTCGTTACCGCTAAGAGTTTATCTTGAGCGCTAATTCCTGGCACTTCTCGCATGGTGCAAAGAAAGTTTGTCAAGGCCCGGTGAGGAATTTGCACGCCCTTGGGTCGCCCGGTTGAACCTGAAGTATAGATTAGATATGCCAAATTTTCCGCTGCTATTTGTGCAGATAAATTAGTGGCTTTCTCTTTACTAATCACGTCCCAGGCTTCATCTATACAAAGTACTTTAGCCTCGTGTTCGGGCATTTCCTCTAACAAGCGCTGTTGCGTAAGTAAAACCGCGACCTGAGCATCTTCTAACATAAAAGATAAACGCTCGGCAGGAAAAGAGGGGTCAAGTGGCACATAGGCGCCGCCAGCCTTATGAATTCCCAACAAGCCGACGACCATCTCCAAAGAACGTTCCATAAAAACGCCGACCAACGTCTCGTCATTCACCCCTAGCAAGCGCAAATGTCTGGCTAACTGGTTGGCTCGAGCATTTAATTCGCCGTAGCTCAAACTCTGTCCTTCAAACACAACAGCCGGGGCATTTGGCGTTTTTTGGGCCTGCTCTTCAAAAAGCTGATGAAAGCAGTGATCCTGTGGATAAGTTCTGGCGGTATTGTTCCAGGAGTACAGGATTTTCTCGCGTTCAATATCATCTAGCAGTGGCAAATCGGCAAGAGGTTTATCAGCCTCGGTCAACACGGCGCCCAGCAGTGTGCGGTAATGGTTTAACCAGCGCTTTATAGTGCTTTGGTCAAACAGGTCGGTGTTGTACTGCAAGACAATGCTCAAGCCCGACTTTGATTCGGTGAGATACAGCTCTAGATCAAAGGTACAATAAATCTTAGGTATGCTCTTAGCGCTAGCACTTATCTGATCGGTGAATTGCAAACCCTCTGAGGCCGTTTCTAGGGTGATGGTAGTAGAGATAAGCGGTATGCGGCTTGAATCACGAGGTAGTTTGAGCTGTTTGACCAGGCTGCCAAAAGTGTAGTTTTGATAGTCAAAGGTATCAAACAACTTACTCCTCATGTCGCCAAGAAAATCGGCAAACGGCTGCTCCGCTTCAAGCTGACTGCGAACAGGCAGCATGTTAACGCAGTGCCCCACGAGATTCCGGTCTCCAAAGGCCGATTGTCCGGCGGCAAACACCCCGACGATTATGTCGTTTTGGCCGGAAAGTCGCTGCAAAAGAACCTTGTATGCCGCTAAAAACGTGGCAAAAATGGTGGTGCCATTTTGAGCCGAGAACTTCTTGATAGTGCTAAGCGTAGCCATGTCGAGTTTGATTTCCTCTTGGCTGCAAGCATAGGTTTTTACGGGCGGACGGGGTCGGTCATAAGGTAATTCAAGATTGGCAGCCGGGGTTGAAAATTGCTCGAGCCAGTATGCCTGGGCTGCTACTCCGTCCTCGCTGTTTTGCTGCTCTTGTTGCCAGCTAACGTAGTCACTAAACTGTCTGGCCGGTGCAATGACAGCCCCCGAGGAATACAGTGACACAAGGTCACGGTGAAAAGAGCGGAAGCTCAAACCATCACAGATAATATGGTGAGTTGTGAGCAACAACAGATGCTGTTCACTTGCCAGTTTGATAAGCCTGACTCGGAACAAAGGCCCCTTGGTCAGGTCAAAGGTTTCAAGTCCTTCTTCGGTATAAATTTTTTCCAACTCTTTTGCTTTAGTCGATTCATCCGTCTTAGAGAGATCGATAAACGGTATATCAATGTCTATTTCAGGAGCAATCAGTTGATAATCTCCATCGCTGGAAAAGGTGGTGCGTAGAGCCTCATGACGCCCAACAAGTTGCTTGACAGCTCTTTGCAAGACGTTTATATCAAGTTCGGCACCACTGAGAAACATCCCATTTGATGAATTGTAAGAACACGAAGCCTCGTCACCCATCTGCGACGCTAGCCAAATCTCTGTTTGCGCTTCGGTAAGAGCAACTTTACGACCCTGCTGAGAAACTCTAAATGTCGGCGGATAATCTGCCGATTCTTCTACGGGGTAAGAGTCAGGCCGTGAGGGGAAGAATCCGGCCTGCTGCATGTCAGCAACCGCTTGCTTAAATTCTGCAAGTACAAATTGTAGATCTTCTTCACTATGAGCAAATGAAAGGAAAAATGGACGATCCCAGACATGAACGCCCCTCGTCCGTAAATAATAGTAAAGGAGTTGGGCAAAATCATTATCGCCCGTGAATTTAAAGAAGAACATCGAAGCGCAATGCTCTAAATGAACGGGTAACTGATTTGTTTCTAGAACTTCATTTATCTTAGCGGCAAACCAGTTAGATTTACGATTTAGCTCCTCATATGATTCAGACCCTTGTTTTTCAAGTTGCTTCATTACTGCGAGGCTTGCGGCCAATGATAGCGGGTGTCTGACGAAAGTCCCACCAAAAAATGTCACTCCTGCCGCCGGGAATGAATCGTCACCAAAGCTCCACATCCCACCGTCAAAGGCATCTAAAAATTCGCTCTTACCCGCCACCACAGCCATGGGCAGCCCCCCGCTAATGATTTTGCCATAGGCGACAATATCTGCATCGATGCCATACCAACCTTGGGCGCCACGTGGGTGCAAGCGAAAACCGGTAATCAGCTCATCAAAAATCAGCGCGGTACCAGACTCTTGCGTAATTTGCCGAATACTCTTGAGCATGTCATGAAGCTGCAAATCGGGGTGCCGGCTCTGTACAGGCTCGACTAGAACTGCGGCCAGTTCATGCGCATGACGGCGTAAAATCTCAAGACAGTTGGGGTCTTCATAATCCAGTACCAAAACATTTTCAACCAGGCTGCGTGGAATACCCGGTGCCGCCGGAAGAGAGCGCAACTCGCCGCCAATGGTCACAGGTCTGACCAGAACCTCATCGGCAATACCGTGATAATCTCCGGCAAAGGTAGCAATCTTGTCACGCATTGTCACGGTTCTTGCTGCACGAATAGCTGCCGATACCGCCTCAGAGCCGGTATTGACGAAGGTGGCTCGTTCCATTTGCGTTAACTTGCAAAACAAATCAGCAGCCTCTTGAGCTAAAGGGGTAAGCACGCTAAGCTCTATGCCTTTTTCAAGTTGCTCTGCGATAGCCTCACGAATAAACTCTGGTGAATGCCCAAAAAGATTTATGCCAAACCCCATAGTGAAATCAACATATTCGTTGTCGTCTAAATCCCAGATTCTTGATCCAGCAGAGCTTAAGACAGCAAGTTGATAGACCATTTCTTTCCAGGCCTTACGAAAACCGGTAATAGCCCGGGGGTCTGCTAACCTTTGACGCTGAGCAGCAGTCAGAGCCTTTGATTTATTTGTTAGCTCGGTGTACTTAGCTATCAGCTCACTAAGATGCTTACGCTGATGCTCGCTCAAACCACTATGGACATCCTGCTCGATAGGCTTCCAGGGGCCGTGCCCCTGAGGTTTTGAGTCTTTTGACTTGTCAGCCTCACTCCCAGCAAGGGGTTTGCTAAGCACCTGCTCTTGCTTTTGGGTAACTAGTTCTGCAGAATAATTAAGCGGCAGGGGAAGTGTGGTTTTTTGATCCTTACTATTACTTAGCAACTGCAATTGCTGCGACATTAGCTGCATTTGCTGATTGATAAGGCGCTCGAGCACCCCTAGTGACTCGGGATTTGATGAGTTTATCTGCTGGGAAGAAACTTCTTCCCCTTGCTTGCTGCTAAGCGGCACAACAGCCGCAGGCTCGGTAGCACTTTCTGTAGCACTGATTGCCTCTTGTGCTTCTGGCAAGGCCTCGGGGGGAAGTTGCCCATCTATATAAGCCGCCAGTTCATGAAGCGTGGGGGCTTCTTCAAAAAGCTGCCGAAAAGATATTTTCACGGCAAAGGTCTTGTGAAAGGCCGTATTGGCCTGGGTCAGAAGAAGCGAATCAAAACCCAGCTCAAGAAAAGTGGCATGAATGCCCATGTCAGCGGGGTCAATACCACTTAAGTCGTAGAGGATGTCTTTAAGCTGTCCGATAATGCGTTCCTTGCGCTGATTAGGCAGAGGAGCCGCAGCCTGGCCTGGCGTCACCATGGTAGATTCCTCCTTTGGCGCCTCTTGATAGTTGTTCTCACGAGATGTAACCGTGGAGACGGTTTGAGTTGGGGATGAGGATGGTACAGACGCCGCTGGATCAATCCAATAACGCTTTCTTTCAAAGGGATATGTGGGTAAAGGAATGCGCTTTCTGTGTTCATTTTGGTAGCCGCTTTGCCAATCGATATCCACGCCGCTTAGCCAAAGCCGCCCCAGCGAATTAAGAAAAAAGGCTCGGTCAGAGATTTGCTCTTTGGGATGCCGTAAAGACGCCACCACCACATGTTTGGATGTTTTGGCCGGATGCTGTCTGACAAAAGTGCTTAGCGTTTGCCCCGGCCCTACCTCTAAGAAAACTTGTTCTGGAGATTGTAAAAGTTCCTGCATGCCCTCGGCAAAACGAACAGTGCCCCGTAAATGTCTCACCCAGTAATCTGCCGTAGCCACTTCTTGCGGGTTCACCCAAGCACCTGTTACGTTTGAGACATAAGGCAACTCTGGTGTTTGCAGGGAAATCTTGCTTACAAAAGCGGCAAATTCATCCAAAATAGGCTCAACTAATGGCGAGTGTGCCGCTGCTGAGATATGTAGCAGCTTAGCCTCAATCTCACGTTCGCTTAAAACGCGCTGAAACTCTTCAATGACTGCCACAGGGCCGGAAACTACACAAAGAGAAGGCTTGTTAATAGCAGCAATAGCCAGTTCAGGCGGCATTATCTGTCTTATTTCATTCTCGCTAAGAGGCACACTAAGCATGGCTCCGGCAGGTAGTTTTTCAAAAAGCTTACCCCGGAAAGCCACCAGAGCCAGAGCATCCTCAAGTTGCATCACTCCTGCTAAGCAAGCCGCCGTATATTCGCCTAAACTGTGACCTACCACAGCACTGGGCTGTAGACCCCAGGACATCCACAACTTAGCTAGCGCATACTCAATGGTAAACAGTGCCGACATGGCCAAAGAGGGTTGCTCCAGCAATTTAGCAATTTCCTCATTTGCAGGGTCAGCGGGGTATATCAGGTCGCGTAAATCCAAATTAAGTCTTGGCTTAAGCAGCTCGGCGCATTTATCGACCAGTTCTCTAAAGAAGGGCTCGAGCTGATAAATCTCTAAGGCCATATTGAGATACTGCGCACCACTACCCGGGAACATAAAAACAACGGGGCGATCAGTATTTTCTCCAAACTGGCTGATCACCTTCCTGGGGTCACGTTGCTTTATGGCCTCAAGGGCGTCTTGGCTATCCTGGCAGACCAGGATGCGACGGTGCTGAAAACGGCGTCTGCCTACCTGCAGGGTATAGGCTAAATCTGCCAGATTATGCTCCGGCTGGTTTTGCAGGTATTCCGCTAAGTTAACTGTAGCGGCGTCCAGCGCAGCCTCACTTTTAGCCGAGAGCAGTAGTAATTGATAGGGCTTGGCTGCCGCTGAGGGTTCGGCCTCCGGCGCTTCCTCAAGGACGATGTGGGCATTCGTGCCGCCAAGTCCAAATGAACTTACTCCGGCACGCCGAGGATATTCGGTTTCCGGCCACTTAACAAGTTGGTTGTTGACAAAAAAGGGGCTGTTGTCAAAATCAATCTGAGGATTGGGGTTTTTATAGTTCAAACTGGGCGGCAAAAGCTTGTTTTTAAGTGCTAGCGCCGTTTTGATGACGCCAGCGACGCCCGCTCCGGCATCCAGATGACCGATATTGGTCTTTAGCGAACCAACGGCACAAAAGCCCTTCTTGTCGCTACCCTCACGAAAGGCCTTAGTTAGTGCGGCAATCTCTATCGGGTCACCTAGCGCCGTGGCCGTGCCATGTGCCTCGATATAGGAAACGGTTTCTGGTTCAACTTCCGCTATTGCCTGAGCTTCCGAAATCACCGCTGCCTGCCCCTGAACACTCGGAGCAGTGAAGCCCACTTTGGCAGCACCGTCATTATTGATAGCCGTTCCCTTAATCAGTGCATAGATGTTATCCCCGTCGCGCATAGCGTCCGATAGCCGCTTGATGACAATCATGGCCACGCCATTGGCGACTACAGTGCCTTTGGCCTCTGCATCGAAAGCACGACAATGACCATCCGGAGAGAGAATACCGTCTTCCTGATAAAGATAGCCGGCATTAAGCGGTACTCTGATTCTGGCTCCACCAGCTAGCGCCATATCGCATTCACCGCTTAAAACACTTTGGCAAGCCAGATGTATGGCAACACCCGATGTCGAGCAAGCAGTGTTAACACTCAGGCTCGGCCCTTGTAAATTAAGCTTAAAAGCAATCCTGGTAAGGGCATACTCCCTCTCACTGCTAATCATAGGCGGGTAATTGCCCATAATCTCTAAAAGGTCTGGACGTGTCAGCAAATTCTTCTGAAAATAAGTATTTGGTGCCACCCCCCCAAAAACACCTATAGGCCCTGCAAATCTTTCAGGGTCATAGCCAGCATTCTCCAGCGCTGCCCAGGCAGTCTCCAGCAAAGCCCGGTGTTGCGGGTCCATAATTTCCGCTTCGCGCTTCCCGATGCCAAAAAACGAGGCATCAAAGCCTTCAACCCCGTCCATGCTTGCCCCGGCACCCACAAAAGCCGGGTCATTTAGCGTAGCGTCATCAACCCCTGCCGCCCGCAATTCCTCTGGCGTAATTGGGCGAATAGACTCAACTCCATCGCAAAGATTTTGCCAAAACTCGTCGATGTTGTTCGCGCCAGGAAAGCGCCCGGCCATGCCAATAATGGCAATCTCTTCACGATTATCAAATGACTCCACTTTTGTCACCCTAATCCCTATTTTTCCGCTTTACGGCGCGCCTGTCTAAATTGTCTTTGTCGAGCGAGTCTTTCTTTGCGCCTATCTGTCGGACTTGATTTTGTCAAGACCTCACGTGTTTGCTTAACTGCAGACATCTCATAACCCAAATCATTGGCAATACGCCAGGTGATATCACCTAAAAAGTCGTCTTCTTTAACTTGTTGCCAAACATCGGCGACTCGGCTATCAATTTCGCGTCGCTCGAGCAACTTGGTGTCCCCCATAGGGGTCGAGTCGGCATAAAGGCCATCGGTCATTTTCTTATCAAGGTTTTTATAGGGCTGTACCATCTCGGGATGGAAAGTCAGGCCAAAGGTCTGGCAAAGTGCTTCTAAGTTCTCTTGGGGAGACTTCACCAGTTCCTCAAAATACAGACGGTGCTGACGCTGCGGCGGGACACCTTTAAGGAATGACAGGATGTTCTGGTGGCTTACCGTCCAGACCAGCTCTCCTAGTTGCCGAGGATTAAACGGATGATCATACAAAAAGAGCACCTGATCCATGTGATAGCTTTCAAAAGAGCGCACCATGGCATAAGGATGCCTCACTAAATGGATATACAAAGGCTCGCTAAAATCGCGCTCGGCCTTTTGCAGGCTTGCCGGGTCAAAAGCGTAAGAAGGAGATTTATCAACGAGCATCTTACCGTCAAGCTGGTCTTGCAGAATTCGGTAGAATTCCTTGGTTGTAACGTTTTGCTGTTCATATGAAGCCATAATTGATTTTGCTTTTTTAGCATCACAAGCTTTTAGCTCCATGATGGTCCGGATAGTACCCTCTTGCCACAGGCTGAACTTGCCACTAAAGGCCTCGCGACGCTGTTCTAAGGTCTCAAAGCTTAAAAGCTGTAATTCCGAACCGGCAAACAAAGCCGAATGGCCAGCGAGCATCACTCTTAATAAAGTTGTTCCTGAGCGCGGCGGTGCCAGGATAAAGATTGCCGGTGGGTTTTTAACCCCCTGCACGTCATTGCCTACGTGTGTGAGAAATTTTGGAACAGCGCTTTGCATTTGCGCGATTGCGTCTTCATCAATGGTCTTGCTGGGTTGATGATCTTTTTGCTTTTGTGAGGATAAAGCCTTGTGAGCCAAACTACGCCCAAACTTTTTGTTTAGTAATTCTACATAATCTCTTTGTAAAAACTCCGCGTATTGCGCTACTGAAGGATGTTCAAAAATAGTGGTTACATAAATAAATTCGCCTAGGTCCCCTTGCAATTCATTAACGAACTGAGCCGCCTGAAGCGAACTGCCGCCAAGCTCAAAAAATTTATCGTTAACCCCAATTTGCTCGAGCCCTAAAATATTACGCCAGAGAGCTGTCAAATATCTCTCCAAGTCACTGCGTGGCGCAACGTATGCCTGACTAAGCTTAGGACGTTGCTTATCCGGCACAGGCAAAGCACTGCGATCAACCTTGCCATTGTGGGTTAAGGGCATTTGAGAAAGTTTTACAAACGCCGCCGGCGTCATATATTCGGGTAAGTGCTCTTGGAGGTATTGCCGCAACTCATCCGCAAGAGGAACTTCACCGCTACTAACGAGGTATGCTACTAAGCGTTTATCACCTGGGCGATCCTCACGAGCTAAAACTGTTGCCTGTTTAATAGCCCCATGAGACTCCAATACGGCTTCAATCTCGCCAAGTTCAATGCGGAAACCGCGAACTTTTACTTGGTGATCCAATCTGCCAAGAAACTCAATGGCACCATCTGGACGAAAACGGGCGAGGTCGCCTGTTTTATATAAGCGGGCCCCTTCTTTGTCGCTAAAGGGATCGGGAATAAATTTCTCTTTGCTAAGCTCGGGGCGGTTCAGATAACCCCGCGCCACCTGCACTCCACCAATATGCAACTCCCCAGGGGTTTCGATTGGCAGGGGGTTTAATTTCTCGTCAAGAATATAAATTTGCGTGTTGGCTACCGGGTAACCAATCGGCACAATGCTGCTGTTTTGCTCTGCTTTACAAACCCAGTAAGTGACGTCAACCGCGGCTTCTGTTGGGCCATATAAATTGTGCAATTGACAATTCAGCCTCTCGAAAAACCTCTTTTGCATCTCAAATGTCAGGGCCTCACCGCTGCAAATAACGTGACGCAAGGAGCGGCATTGCTCCGTGAGCTCCGGCTCGTCTAAAAAAAGTTGCAGCATAGAAGGCACAAAATGCAGTATCGTGATTTTCTGCTCTGCAATCAGCTTTACCAAATAGCCGTTGTCTTGCTGCCCCCCAGGTCTTGCCATAAGCAAGCTGGCTCCTGTCATCAGTGGCCAGAAAAACTCCCAAACTGACACATCAAAACTAAAGGGCGTTTTTTGCAAAACCTTGTCACTTGCGGTAAGTTGGTACTCTTCTTGCATCCAAAACAAGCGATTGCATATGCCCCGGTGCGTGTTCATAACTCCTTTGGGTCGACCTGTAGAGCCCGAAGTGTAAATCACATAAGCAAGATTTTCAGCGCTGACATTACTATTAAGATTGGTTTCCCCCTCCTGAGCCATTTGCGTCCACAAGCGGTCAAGGCTCAAGGTCTGTACACTTTGCTTGGGCAAACTATCTAAAAGCGATTCCTGTGTCAGCAGCAGTGCCACATTTGCATCTTCGAGCATAAACGCCAGGCGTTCTTGTGGATATGCCGGATCAAATGGCACATAAGCGCCACCAGCTTTAAGAATTGCCAGTAAGCCCACTACCATTTCCAGGGAGCGGTCAAGACAAATGCCCACTAGCACATCTGGCCCTACACCCATTTCTTGTAAACGTCTTGCTAACCAGTTGGCTCGAGCATTTAACTCCACATAACTTAGACTCTGCCCTTCAAATTGAACAGCCAGTGCTTGTGGAGTTTTTTTAACTTGCTCTTCGATAACTTGATGGAGACAGACATGTCTTGGGTAATCGCGAGCAGTTTTGTTCCACTCTGTTAATATCTTATGCCGCTCGGCCTCAGTTAATACATGATGGCTATGACTGGTATCTGTCATCTTTGCTCCTGTGAGGTACAACCTGGTTATGATTGGTGGTTAACGAAAAGAGATACTTAATGATGCTTATAGCATCCTACTTTCCACTATTAAAGATGTCGGTGACGGCTATCATTTCGGTTATGGAATTGGTCTAACTAGCTGGCTCTCCAGCAAAAGCTGTGATTAGGTTGCTAGAAGAACCTTTTTCCTCAGGAGGTCGAAATTGGCGCGCCTCTAACACTTGCCTTTTGGTCATTTTCAGTTTGGTGGCTTGGCCTTCGGTCTGTCCGTTACTCCAGGGCAGTTTGAGAGCAGCCCGCCCGCTTTTGCCGGTGTTCATCAACCCCCGAACAAACGTCATTAGGGCAGCGCTACTGCTAACTTGAGACATCTTCAGACACTACCTAACAGGTTCCTTGGCAATCCGCACTTCTGCTGAAGCTATGTTATCTTGCACATGATAGCCATATCCGTAACCATATTTTTTGCTCCCGTTACGGTATTCCTTAAGATCAGTGGCCACCAATCCCAAAATGTGCGCACCAATCCGTTTTAGTATCTCAATGGGAGCGCGAATATTGCGTTGCTCGGCATTTTCCAGACTCACCGTCAGCACCACACCCGTACACATAGGAGCAATGGTCAGCGTATCTGCCACCGGTAATACGGGGGCCGAGTCGATAATTATCACATCGTATAAGGAACTCCATTGGCTCAAACGCTCACGGAATCCTCGGCTGAGCAAATCTGCCGGAGAGGAGGTGATTGCAAAACTGGGTATCACATCCAAATGGTGTTCGGCATTAAGCGGTATCCTCACCGGCACAAACTGCTGATCTAAGTCCTCCAAATATTTATTGAGTGGCACATTCAGCGCAAAATTCAAGTTGTATTCCTTAGCCAGTACAGGTTTACGCATATCCGCATCAATCAGCAAGGTGTGGTGATCACTCTGGGCAAAACTTTCAGCCAAGCTCAAAGCGACGCTTGACTTTCCTTCTCCTTCGCCTGCACTGGTAATCAAGATTACTTTGGGTTGCGCGTCAATTGTTGCAAACAGTAAGTTTGTACGCAGATAATTCGCAGCCTCTCTGGGTAAATGCCGCTGCCCTGAGGCTTGTTTAGGGAATTCGGCTAAAACAGGCAAATCACTAACTTTGGTAAGATCGTCACTGCTTTTTAAGCGCATATCAAGAGCGCCACGCAGCAACATATAGCCGTAAGAAAAGCTAATTCCCAGAACAAATGTCAATATCGCATTAAAGGTGGGGCGAGGAGCCTCCGGGCTTAGGGGTGGAGCTGCCGGTTGAATGACACTCAAAAGACTCACCACCGAATTGCTCAAGGCTCGAGCCGAGGAGAGTTGATCTTGTTCCTGGGCTCGCAAATTAATACGGCCATCAATCTGATCTTGGGACGCACCCGCTTCCTGCAAGGAGCGAATTTGTTCGTCCCGGGCTGCGATACGTTGCTCAAGAGAGGAAATTATTTGCATAAGACTCTGGCTCGAGCGGTTTTTATCCCAGTCCACCAAAGCTTGCGCAAGGCCGTTAGCCAGCTGCGCCGCTATCACAGGAGACGTATTGGTCACGTCTATATTTATCAGGCTGGAAGTTCGGGCCTGTTCTGTACGTACGTTTATCCGCTTTCGGAAAGAAGCAATCGAATTCGGATCGCCGTCCCCTAAACCCGCATTGCTCAGAGCGGCGGCTATTACCGGATCACTCAGAGCCGCTGCCTTATATGCATCGACATCCAGCGGAGGCGCCGTAACCAAAGTGGTACCAAACGGTGCGGAGTCCAGCGTGGTTTGTGCAGCCAATACTGTGGCTCGAGCCCGGTAGCTGGGGTCAAGACTATTTGTCCAAAAGTATGTTCCGGCAGCAATAGGAATGGAGATAAGGAGCGCAAACCAAATCCCCCGTCTTATGAAATTAACAAGGTCTAAAAGAGAAATCTCAACCGGATTTTGCCGCATATAAAATCACCGCCCCACCCCCACATAAGCAAAGCCCTGCTCAGCAACATCAACAGGACTTAAAAGATTGCGGGCATCTAGAAGCAAGTCGCCGCGCATCCGGGCTTTCATTTCAGCCAACGGTAAATGTTTGTAGTCCTGCCAATCGGTGACAATAACCAAGGCGTCACAACCGATGGCTAAACATTCAGGATCCTCGCAGTATTCCACCGGCAACTCGGGATACTGTTCTTTAGCTTTGTCCATGGCAATGGGGTCATGAACCCGAACCACGGCACCACGTTCGTGCAGTTCGGCAATCAGGGTCAGGGCTGGAGCATCCCGAAGATCATCGGTATTACCCTTAAAGGCCAGACCCAGCAGGCCGATGGTGGTGCCTCTTAGGACTTTGAGCTGTTGTTGTAAACGTTCGATGACATGCAGGCGTTGTTGGCGGTTGACCTTAATGGTGGCGTCAACAATCTTCATGGGGTAGTCATAGCGTCCGGCGGTGGTTATTATGGCTTGAGTATCTTTGCCAAAACAGCTACCACCCCAACCGATACCAGCGTGGAGAAACTTTGAACCGATACGGCTATCTAGGCCAATGGCTCTGGCCACCTGGGTGATATCGGCACCCACGTGTTCGGCCAAACCAGCAAACTCGTTGATAAAGCTGATCTTGGTAGCCAAAAAGGCATTGGCGGCGTATTTGCTGAGTTCGGCACTGGTTGGGCTGCTGGTGATCAAAGAAGGCAGGGAGTAATTCTCTGGCCGTGGGGTCTGCAGAGGGGCGCTAAAGGTTTGTTCTAAGAGCGGGGCGTAGAGTTCGCGGAGCAGGTTTACCGCCTCGGGCTCGCTAGCACCGATAACCACCCGGTCGGGATAGAGGCTGTCATGCACGGCCTTGCCTTCGGCTAAAAATTCGGGGTTGGATGCCACCCAGACAGTTGCTTCAACCTCACGCTGTGCCAAAGAGCGTTTGATGATGCCTTCGACATGGCGGGCGCTACCTATAGGCACAGTGGATTTATTGACCACTACCAGTTTGGCATCGGCCCGAATACAAGCAGCCACTTCTTTAGCGGCAGCATCGACATAGCGCAAATCGGCGTCGCCATTATCTTTGGTGGGAGTGCCAACGGCAATGAGTACCACGCCTTCACCGCGTAAGGGTGGGATGGTGTCAGAAAAGCGCAGTTTATCTTTGGCTTCGTCAAGCAATTCTTTTAAGCCTGGTTCATGGATGGTAGGGATACCAGCTTTTAAGCTTTCAATGATAGCCGGGTTCTTATCGACGCAAGTTACTTCATGACCCAGATAGGCCAAGACTATGCCCGTTGTTAAGCCCACGTAGCCTGTGCCAATGATAATGGTGTTCATTTTTTATCCAATCCAATCTTAAATCCAAACATCTTGCCAATCATATACTCTTGCTAAAAAAGTCCCCAACTAAATATAAAAGCTACTATGAATCTAACCTCCTGGCAGTCTCTAAAGCTGTGACGGCTGCCCATCTTTCAAACCATGGGCGAACCCTCCAAACAGCTAAAACTTTTACTTAGAGCATCATTGCGTTATGCTCAATAAAACAAGACATAAGCACTTATCGAGGAGGTTACATGTCCGAGCGTATCGAATCGGTTCTGCAAGAAAAGCGTAGCTTTAGCTCGCCCGAGGCCTTTAAGGCCAAAGCCCGCTTAAATGACAAGATGGCTTATAACAGACTCTACCGTCAGTCGCTGGATGAGCCCGATACTTTTTGGGGCAACGTCGCTAATGAGCTTCACTGGTTTGAACCTTGGGACAAGGTAAGAGAGTGGCATGAACCTTTTGTTAAGTGGTTCATCGGCGGCAAAACCAACCTGGCATATAACTGCCTAGATCGCCATTTAAATTCCTGGCGGCGCAATAAAGCCGCAATCATCTGGGAAGGCGAGCCTGGTGATCAGCGCGTTTTAACCTATCAGGATTTGCACCGGGAGGTCTCAAAATTTGCCAATGTCTTAAAGGGCAAAGACATCGGCCAAGGTGACCGCGTGGCCATTTATATGCCGATGATTCCCGAAGCGGCCATTGCCATGTTGGCTTGCGCCCGGATTGGCGCCACCCATTCCGTTGTCTTTGGCGGTTTTAGTGCGGCGGCTTTGGCCGACCGCATCAACGACGCAACGGCCAAAGCGGTTATCACCGCCGACGGCGGCTTTAGGCGCGGCAGCGTCTTCCCCTTAAAACCGGCGGTGGACGAAGCCCTTGAGCAATGCGAAACGGTTGAGAGCGTCTTTGTCGTCAAACGTGGCAACAATGATGTTGCCATGCAAGCGGGTCGTGACCACTGGTATCACGAGCTAATGGACGAAGTGCCCACCGATTGTCCGGCGGAACCGCTTGACGCCGAACACCCGCTATTCATCCTTTACACCTCTGGTTCGACCGGTAAGCCTAAAGGCGTTCTGCACAGCACTGGTGGCTATCAGACCTATACTTATCTAACTAGTAAATACATCTTCGATATGCGCGACGAAGACGTGTTTTGGTGTACTGCTGATGTCGGCTGGATCACCGGTCATTCTTATATTGTCTATGGCCCCCTCTTAAACGGTGCGACTCAGGTCATGTATGAAGGAGTACCAAATTACCCCGAGCCGGATCGCTTTTGGCAATTGGTCGAAAAATACCGGGTTTCCACTTTCTACACTGCTCCGACAGCGATTCGCGCCTTTATAAAATGGGGCGACGCCTGGCCCAAGTGCTGTGATCTTTCAAGTCTGCGGCTTTTGGGCACTGTCGGCGAGCCTATCAACCCCGAGGCCTGGATCTGGTATCAGCAGGTCATCGGCAACGGCAACTGTCCTATCGTGGACACCTGGTGGCAAACCGAAACCGGCGGCATCATGATCACCACCTTGCCGGGAGTACATGAAGCCAAACCCGGTTCGGCAGGTCTGCCCTTTTTTGGTGTTGAGCCGGCCATAGTCGATGTTGATGGCAACGAACAAGCAGCCAATGACGGTGGTTATCTAGTTATTAAACGCCCCTGGCCCAGCATGCTGCGCACTGTTTACGGAGATGACGACCGTTACCGCGCGCAGTACTGGTCGGAAATTCCCCACGTCTATTTTGCCGGGGATGGGGCCAGGCGTGACGAGGACGGCTATTTTTGGATTATGGGCCGAGTCGATGACGTGGTGAACGTCTCCGGACATCGCTTGGGCACTATGGAGGTCGAGTCGGCCTTGGTATCACATGAAGCAGTGGCTGAAGCAGCGGTAGTGGGGCGTCCTGACGAAATCAAGGGGCAGGCGATTGTGGCCTTTGTGACTTTAGAAGAAGGTCGCTTGGGCAATGAGGATCTGCGCAAGGCGCTACTTCAGCATGTCAGCAAAGAAATCGGCGCCATTGCCAAACCTGAAGAAATCCGTTTTGCCGATGCTTTGCCTAAGACACGCAGCGGTAAGATCATGCGCCGTCTCTTGCGCAATATCGCGGCTGGCGAAGAGGCCAGTGGTGATATCAGCACTTTAGAAGACAAAAGTGTAATCGAGCAGTTAATGCAATCGGGTTAGAGCAGTGAAGGTGGCGTATCAGAACTGGGCTCATGGCCGTCTTTTTGCTTGTAGCTCTTTAGTCTAGGCTGTGGTCGGCGAACCTCGCTGACCAACATGGCCAGAACAACCAGGCCGCCACCAAACCAACCCAGGGGGCCAAGCACTTCGCCCAGGGCAAAATAGGCGAAAATAGCGGCAAATACCGGCTCGAGCACAAAGATAAGCGCAGCCAGATAAGCCGGGACAACCCGCTGCGCTATGACCTGTAAAAAGGCTATTAGCGCGGTGGCTACTGCGGCTAAGTAAATGATGGCGTAAATAGTGGCAGTGCTGATAGTGGCAATGGCGGACCATTCGGGCAGCGCCCACAACCAGGCCAGTAGCGCCATGGGCCAGAGCTGAATAGCGCTTAGGGCCCTGGCGGAATAGTTATTGGCTATTTCGCCTAGATAAACGACATAAAGCGCATAAGCCAAAGCGGTGCCCAGCACCCAGATATCGCCGGAGTTAACCCCGTCCACGCCGGTTAGAGTCATAAAACCCAAACCCAAGAGCGCCAAGGCGGCGGCCAGAAAAGCCCTAAAGGGTACGCGATGGCGAAACCACAAGGCGCTAACCAGCGGCGTTAAGATAACGCTCAGACCGGTGATAAAGGCCGCCTTGGAGGCGGTGGTGATGGACAGACCTATAGTTTGCGTGGCAAAACCGGCAAAGGCCAACAGACCCAAAATCAGTGCGGGAATAACCGCCTTGCGTTGCCAGCGCACCCAGCCCAGCAGCAAAGCCGCCAAAGAAAAACGCAGGGCTAATAACAGCGGGACAGGGATGTCGTTGAGCGCTTCTTTTACCACCACAAAGGTTGTTCCCCAGATGAAGGTGATAAAAATTAGCATCATGACACCTAAAAGCGGCGACATAGCAGCGATTCTGGCACGTTTTACCCCCCTGAGTAGGCCGGTAGCGTACAATCGCAAACAGATTGCTTATGAAAGAATTTCAGTCTCAGCGAATTGGCTATGGCGAGGACGCCCACGCTCTAGGCGCGGGTCGCCCGCTTATTATCGGCGGTATCACCATCCCTGACAGCCCCCATGGACCCGTTGCACACAGCGATGGTGACGTGCTCTTTCACGCCTTGGCCGATGCGCTCTTATCTGCCTTTGCCCTGGGGGATATCGGTCTTTACTTTCCACCTTCTCAAGCCGAATTCAAGGGCCTAGACAGCCTTGTGATTATAGAGCGGGTATGGCAGCTTTTGCTTGAGCAAGTCAGTGATTTTAGCGTTGTCAATCTTGCCGCGGTAATCACGCTTGACCAACCCAAACTAGGCCCTCAACGTAGCGTTATCCAGGCAAACGTTGCTGAGCTCTTAAACCTCCCTCTTGACCGGGTGGGAATTGGCTTTAAAACCAGCGAGGGCCTATCACCACAGCATATTCAGGCGAGAGTCAGCGTGTTGCTGCGCGGTCATTTGCGCGGCTAGCTCGAGCCCCGGATGCCGCCCGAACTAGCTGAGCTTTATTGAGGTCATGCTTTGAACCGTCTGCAGCCATGAAACGTGTTTTTTATAGCACTTGCAAGATTTATAACTACAGACGATACTAGGGAATGAGAGCGTATTCACTAGATTTAAGAGAACGGATTGTAGCAGCAGTCAAGGCAGGGATGTCAAAAGCAGAAGTAGCCCGACAATTTAGCGTTGATAG
>JASBUK010000037.1 GCA_030147925.1 Trueperaceae bacterium | reverse complement strand
AGATGTCCCGCTCCACCATCCTCGCTCCTGCTTTTCTAAGGAACGGGGAAAGAGGAGCGAGGATAGTAGAAAGTGAAGATTTTCCTACTAACCACAAACTACCTACTACCAACCACTCACTACTAACCACCAATTTGCAATACACAATTTGTGACACAACGTCGGCAAAACAACTTAATAAGCCCGCTCTTTTAATCGGATATCCGCTGGCAAGGTCAATAGCCACTCGGTCACGGCATGAACCGCACCACGCATCACTTTGGTGATGATCGGGTCACCAAAAGACTCTATCCGGACAATCAATTCATAGCTGCCACGACGCTGCACCAGCACCAAAACCTGCTGGCGCAAGTCCTCTTCATCGATAGTCGCGCGAATCAGCCAGCGCTCACTCGCCAGCCCGTCACCGCCTAAACTCCGGGCCAACTCATGCAAAATGACATGGCCCGAGGCGTAAGGGATGACCTGTTTTTCAAATTGAATCTGACCGGGCAAAGAACCCAGCAAAATAGCATGAGGCATAATCTCGTCTCTTTTCAAAATAGGATATACAGGCGTCTGAGTGCCAAGATATTCAAAAACCTGATAATAAAGCGGCTTACCCTGAGACCTCCATTTAAGGGCATACTTAGTCTCAAAGACGGCTGCCGGAGGTTCGGCTTGCCGCAAAGTGTAGAGATTTGTGGCTCGAGCTTCAGCCTTGGAAAACTCAAGATAGTCGGGATGGTCGGTAGCCAGCAATATGACCCCATTCGTTTGCAGGCGGCTGGCGGCCAGCTTAAAAAAGTCGCGGCGCAGCAAACGGTTTTTCTCGTGCCGTGCCTTGGGCCAGGGGTCCGGGAAGTTAACTGTTATCGAACTCAGTGAGCGTGGCGCAAAGAGGTGCTGCACGGCAAAATTTGCCCCCACTTTGAGTAGGCGCACATTATTCAGCCCTTCTTTTTTTATGCGGCGAAGACCCCGCTGCAAACTGGCGCTGGAAATTTCTAGGCCGACAAAAAACTCATTACTGTGCTCTAAGGCCCGCCGAGCGGTATAGCGCCCGTCACCAAAACCAATTTCTAAATGTAGCGCTGCGGCCACAGCAGCGGCGAACTGGGCCGTCCAATCAATAGGAAACTGGTAGCGTCGCCACGGCAGCAGCGGACTGCGACTGACTGTGCTGCTCAAATAAGACACGGCTTCTGTAAATTCTGTTTTCACCACGTTAAAACACCTTATAACGAATATGTCCGACTTATGTGTTTACTTAATCCTCATATTCCAACACCGATTGCGTTAGCATCGCCTGGCTGACCTCATTAAGTAACAATGCAGCCAAAGCGGTATTAGCCAACCCTCTTAAGGGCAAATGATAAAAATTAAGACACATCAACGAGCGGTTTAACCAGCAAAGGTGTGTCAACCGCCAGATTGCCAGCCATGAGAGTATCACGGGAAAAGCGAATATAGGGGCCGACCGACTCGGCCTCGGTAACCAAAAATACATCCACTTTTCCGTCCGGACGGCGGCAAGCCACCCGCTGGGGCGCCTCACCAAGCAAATTTTCCCAGTTGAGTAAAATTGCGCTGTCAATCTCTACCGTGCTCGTGGCCAAAGGCGTATTACTCAGTTGCGCCACCAGTCTGGCGACGCGAGGTTTTCTCTCTCTTAGCGCCAAAGCTCCGACACGAACCAGCCTTGCTATCAGTTCTCTTATTTCAGCAAGCTCAAGTTGGCTTTCCTGGGCAATCTGCCTAAGGTCGCGCCGGGCATCGACAAGACGCAAGACCAGCACTTCTTTGGCGTCTAAGGTAAAGCTGCCATCCATCGCAGCGCCATCGGCAAAAAAAGGTACCGAGCTATCTGAAACGCTTGGCTCGAGCCCAGACTGTTGCTGGCGGCTCTCATCTAAGCGACGAATGGCATCTAATAGTAAATTTTCGGTACCGACGTGAATACTTGTTTCCGGCGAGGGCAAACCCAGATTAAAAATAAAGCTGCCGCGCTCGTCCTGAAACAGCGCAAAAACCGCCTCCGCGCCACGCAGCAGGGCAAACTCGGCATGAACTACCCGACCCTTGTCAAAATAAACTCGAGCCTCGCCTTCGGGGTGATCGATAAGCAGGCGACCCGTCCGCGCCGAAGAAGCGAGAAGCTGAAACAAATCAACGAGTGAAAAAAGGCCCAGTGTTCCAGTCACGGCCCTATTTTAACTTTATTCTCCAGGTTCTTAAACGAAATTTGTATCACATCACAGCTCAGTCGAAACGGCTAGCGATGAGACGACTATCAAAGCCAATTTTCTCTAACACCACTCTAAGGAGTAAGTAAAAAGAGGAAAGTAAAAAGGGGAAAGTGGGGTTTTCCAGTGCTGGCAAAGTCAGGCAACGGGAATTTGTCAGTTAAGCGCTGACGCCCAAAAAGAACTCCGTTGGCAAGACCTTCTAAAAAGGTTTTTTCCAGCTACTACTAACCACCTACCACCAACCACTAACTACTCTCTATAAAACCACTTCGGCTCGCACGATTTCTTCCTGATCGTCACTAGCAGCCAGCCTCAGAATTCCTTCATAGCCTTCGACCTGGGCCGTAGCGTCAAAACGTCGGTTGACGACTATGCTCGAGCGGCCCCGGGGTTTTAGATTAAAGACCTCGCCAACCATCATCGGGTTTACGCCATAACGAATATGCAAGCGGTTCTGTATTTGCGCTCGCAAACCCAAAGTCAGCCAGGCTTCACCCTCACGAAGACTTGGGTTTGGCGGCCAGGGGCGCTGCCAGGAAACTTCATTGGCGCTTGGCTGCACCACAATCTGTGCACCCAAACCGTCTAAGCGTTCAATCACCGAACTATAAAAGCCATCTAAGCACACCGCAACACCTATCCGGCCTAAGGGTGTTTCAAAGCTGTGTACCTGCGAGAGCGAGCCATGCGACAGTCCTACATGAGATTCCAGGCCCGGTGTTAAGTAGTTCTTGCGGCTGCGATCTAAGATGCGTCCATGAGGGCTGAAGCTAAAAGTGGTGTTATAAACCTTGTGGCCTACGCTATGCACTCCGCGAGCGGCCTCTTCTTCGACCTTTGGCAAAAAGATACTGCCAGCTACAATAGTCGCCTCAGCTTTTGCAGCGGCCTCGGCAAAAGCCTCGCAATAAGCCTGATAAGCCGGTACCGCCCGCAGCAGATAAAGTGCCTCCAGTCCCCAGGCACGACGTTTTAACACTAAAGGCAAAAGCTCTCGCCAGTAGCGCTTTGCCAAATAAAGTCCTGCTTGCGCAACACTGCTAAACCCCGCCACGGCCTCATAATCACCGAGTGTGAGCAGCAGCGGAAAGCCGATGGTTTCGGGAAAGGCAATCAGCTTTGGCTTGTCGTCTAAACCGGCAACTGCTTTATTGGTCAACGCCAGGATTTTTTGCTCAAATGCCGCCTTGTCCCGGTAGTGCTCGAGCTCCATCTGCGCCTGTACAGCAATAAGGTGCGCCTTCACAACTCCAGTCTAAACCGTAAACCGGGCTAACGCCACGGTAAATGTTTGGCCGCTTACTGCACACTCTTATACCAACTTATACCAAATCGATCTAACAGTGTCGTAGTTCTAATCATCCAAGAATACGCTCTCGCAAGCGGTTTTAATGTCACCTTGTGACATTAAAACGTCACTTTGGTATTACACAAAGGTATTGCGATGATTGCTGTGCCAGAGCCGGGCATTCTCACTCCCAGCTTGGGTATACTAACTCGGTGCTACGCATACGACTAGCAAGCTATCTTTTACGCGAGACCAGTTGGCTTTATGTCCTGGGTATTAGCGCGTTTTTCCTGCTGCTGTCAATTGACTTTTTGAGTGTTTGGGCTAAGTTTTTTGTCGAAAACGACGCCAGCTTAGCCACCATCGCCCGCTTAATGCTTTTTAAGCTGCCTTTTTTTCTGCATTTGTCTATGCCCATAGCCGGTGTTTTTGCCGTACTGCTCGCCACTGGCCGCCTCGCTAAGGATTCCGAGCTAAAGGCCGCCTATTCTTCCGGTATTGCGCCTCTGTCCCTGCTGGTGCCGCTGCTGGCCTTTGGACTAATCATCAGCCTGCTGTTACTGCTCAACAACGGCTATTTAGAACCGCAGAGCAATGATGCTTATGACCGCGAAGTAAACTCGTTTTTTTACCAGCGCCCCCCGGCGGAAACACAGCTAGATGCCTCATTTTTTATTGAGGGCGAGGGCATCTATTATGCCGGACGCATCCGCTCAGAAGCCGAGAACAGAGGGGCAGCAAACTTAAGCGGGGTTTTAGTCATTCAACAAGACGGCAGCATCATCAGCGCCAAAAACGGTATCTGGGATAGTGGCGAGCGTCTCTGGGTGCTCACAGACGCGGAGCTGCTGACAAAGGGTGAGGAACCTCAGCAGCTTAATCAGATCGCACTGCCCTTTGATACCAGCGCAGACACCGCCACGGCGCTTGCCAAACCTGCCAGCCTGACCTTGAGCGAACTTAGACAGCGTGCACAAAACATCCGGGCTGCCGGTGGTGATACCAGAACCGTTGCCTACGAGTTTCACAAGCGTCTTGCCGACGCTTTTAGCGCCTTCATCTTTATTTTAATTGCCGCCGTTCTCGGTCTACATTTGCATGGTCGCAGCGCCGGCTTTGCCTGGACCATTGTGCTGCTGGTACTGTTTTATTTCTTATGGACCTTATCCGGCAACCTCTTTGACCAACGCGTTCTCTCACCGGCAGCCGCCGCCTGGATGACCAGCGCCGTAGTTGGCGCCGTTGGCGTAATTCTGGCTTTGCTGCGGCTTCGTTAATGATGAAAGTTACGATGAGTCCTAAGCTGACAACAAACTCTGTAAAAGAGATAGCAGCATGAACAAACGCTTTAGCCTTTACTTAGCCCGTGAAATTTTGCCGCTTTATGGCGCTGGCTTAACCGCCTTGCTGCTACTGCTTTTGGGTGCGACTTTGCTGGGCGTCTTAGCCGAGGTCATCGCCAGGGGGGTCGGCCCTACCTTAGTGGCGCAATTTTTGCTCTATAGCCTACCTGCAGCCGCTGGCTACGGCATCCCGCTGGCACTGCTTTTTGCCGCCCTCCTGGGTCTTACCCGCCTGGGGCAAGATAGTGAAATCAAGGCTGCCTTGCTACTGGGTATAAGCCCCAGACAATTTGCCACGCCCATGCTCTTGCTGGGCCTTATCATCAGCGCTATCAGCTTTATCAACAACGAGCTACTCATCCCCTGGAGCACCGAACGAGCGCTCGAAGTACAAAAAGACATCCTGCTCCAGAGCCCGGATACCCTGCTCGAAGAAGGCAGTTTTTTTACCGATGCCTTGGGGCGCAGCGTCTTTATCGAGCGACTTAAACCCGGCGGTCAGGTTGAAGGCATCACCGTAATTCAGTCAGGCGGCTCCCAGGGGCCCAGGGAGTTAATTCAGGCCAAGAGCGGCGTGCTAGATGAGCAGGCAGGCGTCTGGGAGCTTAGCGAGGTGCGCTTTTTAAGCTACCGCAACAATCAGGTAGTGCTTGACGCCGAAGCCAAGAGCGCCAGCCTACCGGTACGTGGCTTAGCCGCCGGGGTGAGCGGAAACCAGGACCTGACCCAGTTACCCTTACGAGAACTACTCAGCAGAATTCGCCGCAACGAGGCACGCAACACCGCAGCGGAACGAACGGCTTTACATCGCAAGTTTGCCGAGCCTCTTGCCGCCACCGCCTTTGCACTTTTTGCCCTGGCCGTGGGTCTTTTTAGCTTTCGCAACAGTGTCGGCCTGGGTCTGGTGAGCGTGTTGTTTTTGACCTTTGTCTACTACGCCACCTGGAGCGTTTCCAAACTGCTGGGCGCCCAGGGCACCATCCCGGCCTGGTTAGCCGGTTGGACTCCCGTTGCTCTTTACGTGATTGCCGGCAGCGTGCTGCTTGTCCTGGCCTGGAGGCGCTGAGTGCCGCTGCGCAAATACCGGCTGAGCCTCGCGCTTTTTTTCGCCGCCTTATTTATCGCATTAAACCCGGCAATAGCGGCGCAAATCGAAGTTTTGGACGCCGAGCAACTGGAATACCGGCCCATCACCTTGCCTGATGGCAGCGAATCGCTGCTTATCATCATCAGTGGTCAACCGGCAAAAGTTAAATTTGATGACAATCTCATCACCGCCGAATACCTTGAGTTTGATCGTGACAACCGCTTAGTGCGCATTGTCGGACCCGGCAGCTTTGAGTCTGAAGAAGAGCAGATTGACGGACGCGATTTTGTAGTGGATTTAAGCAGCGAAGAATTTAGCGTTCGTGACGTGTTGATTGTGACCGAAGCCATCGATGTAATTGGCTTAGACGCCGTGCGTTCCCCCGGACAAATTGATGTCTTATCGGGCGCTTTTAGCCCTTGCAGCCGCTGCAACCAGGCAGTCGACGACTATGGCTTTAAGGCCGAGCGTTTGTTGCTTTATCCGGGGGATCGTCTGGTTGCCTATGACGTTACCGTGCTTATCCGCGAAGCCCCGGCGCTGCTCTTACCGGTTCTGGTCATTCCCTTAGGGCCAAGCGATAAACAGCCGCGTTTTAGCATCACGCAAGGCACGGCCACAGAGCGAACAGAGCTGGCGCTTGACTGGCCCTATGTAGTCGGTGCGGATGCTTTTGGCACCGCTTCGGTACGTTACTACGCCGACGTGAACCCGGGGACGGGCAACTTCTTTAGTGAAAACATCTTTGGAGGTCGTATCGACACTAGCTATGTTGGTGGCGGTATAGATCACCGTTTTTTTACCGACGAGGGTAGCGGTGCACTGGAACTAAATTATCTGCCGGCCTTTATCGACCCAGCCGAGGCTAGTAGCCGGACACAAGACGAGTTTACGGTGCGTTTTCGTTATGACACGCTCGAGCTCTTAGAAATTCCGCAGCTAAACCTGCTCATCGAACGTGATGACGCAATCCGGCAACGTCTAAGCGAATACCGCCTGAGCATAGAAAACGCTGTTAGCGGCATGCGTGGCAGGTTTTTTAGCCAGGGATATATCGACCATGACTTAAACGACAATATTAGCAATCCTTCCTATGCCAACCGCAACACGCCCGAGCGAACTTTTAGCCAGCTCACGCTCAGCCCCGCAGAAGCCACGTCCTTTAGTGTCGGGCCGTTTATCCTATCCGAGCTGTTGCTCGAGTTGGGTGTCTATGAAGACGCCAGCAACCCCGCTAACCGCAGCGCCGCGCTACTAAACCAGATTTCTGCGGCACGGCTTTCAGAGACACACCGTATAGAACTCAGGCCGCTCAGACCCTGGAGTGGCCTAAATATAAGCGGCAACACCGATTTTAGTGGCCGCTATTACAGCAGCAGAAACCCCGATGGTGAGCTCGAGCGCTTAATAGACTGGAACAGCCGCCTCGACCTTAGGCAAGACTTTGCCGCCGTGGGCAACCTAAACTTAAGCTTTCAGCGCAATACCAAAGAAGGTGAAACACCTTTCCGCTTTGACACGGCTCCGGGCCGCCGCTCTACTTTTCTCCGCAGCGATCTATCGCTAAGCCCCCTCCCCTGGTTGTCATTAAATGTTGATGAGACCTACGTCTTTGTCGATAGCCGCAGGCCGGATAATGTCGGCCCCGGCCCTATTAACAGCACCGTGACGCTCTTTGAAAATTTGAATTGGCTGAGTCTTAGCCTAGAGGAAAGCTATGACATCAAGGAAAACGACCCGGGCAATTTAGAAGGGCGGCTTACGCTGCGCTCGCCTAATCGCAACTTTAGCGCTCAACTCCAACTCACTCATATCCAGGACTTAAAACCCAGCGAAGACCGGCTGACCGGCATAGTCACCGATGAATCTTCCACCGAGCTTGAGCTGGACTTTGGCTACCGCCCTTATCTGGCTTTTGATCTCAGTGGCGGCTATGTCTACGACCCGCCGGAGCCCAGTATCGTGGGCGACCCTGAGGAATTCTGGCAACCGCTGGAACTGGGTCTGACTATCGGTACGCTCGAGCAAAACGACGCCGTGCCCGGTCTGAGATTAAGCCTTAGCCGCGACTTAAACCGTGGTGAAACCAGCGAACTGGGTCTAGAGCTTAGCGCCAGCTACGCCTTTTTAGAGGCCAGCTTAGAACAACGTTTTGATTTTCAGAACGAGCGCTTGGGCAACAGCAGATACCGGCTAAGCTGGCAAAATGCTTTTGGCTTTGAGGCTTCGGGCTTTGCGCTCTTGCCACCTGAATGGTTCGGGCTTACACCGGCAGAAAACCAGATAGAAACCTGGTCGTTTTCGCTAGTGGATAACAGTCAACGCGCCGGTGCGGAACGCTGGCGTCTGAGTTATAGAACGACTCGTGACCCGGTCTTTAGCAATCGTTTTGGCGAAACCGGAGGTTTTAGGAACAGCAAAGTCGAAACTCGCGTAAATATCGAGGATGCTGATATCGGCGAAATTAATTTCGGCCTACGTTTTTCCGCCGATCTGCTCTTAGCCGACGACGCTCTGGCCCGGACCTATTTAAGCGACGTCAAACTGACGCTGTCCAGCGATTTTTACGGCATAGTGGGTTTACAGGGCGACTTAGCTTACCGTGCTAGCTACAACGCCAGCTTAGATGAATTTAGCAGCGCCCGGCTCAGCTTTGACGATCTGGCCATCACCGTAAGGGTGTTAGAAGAGCTCTACTTGTCCACCATCTTTAACGATGTCTGGGATTTAAGCAACAATATCCCCAGCGAGAGCCCTTTTAACTTCCAACCGGTGGTTTATGTGGTTTGGGACCGCTGCTGCTGGGCGCTTTACGGCAGTTGGGACACTGCCACAGGGCAAATCGGCCTCACTTTGACGCTGCCGGGCAGCGAGGAGGGCTTTAGGCAGGAGTTAGACACGGCTATTCGCTTGCCCGGGCGGGGCAAGTCTGAAGAAAACTAGGTAAAAAATGACCAAGCCTTCATCTTCATTAGTTATAAATAGTCATGCTTCGTAAATTTCGCTGGCTTTCTCTAGTTCTACTCATCGGCCTGCTATCAGCCTGCACCGGCAGTTTCGAGGATTTACCTCCCACCTTGCTGATAGTCGGCTATACCGACACGGGCAGCGGCGAGGGCACAATTGCGCTGGTCGAGGATCGCACCCTTAATGCCGATACCGCAGCCGAGGGATTGGTTTTTCTGAGCGACAGCCTGCGCACCCTGCCCGCCCCACCGCTGGCTTTTGATGTTGTGGATAGGATAAACAACCGCACGCAGCTTATCGTCTTGAGCCGCGACGACAGCGTAGCGGGAAACCCCGCTTATTTGAGCTTTGTCAATTTGCAGGACATCGACCCTGATAACCCGGTTGATTTTGATTTTAACTCTCCGCAAATTACGATAAATGATCTTGACAGTTCCCGGATTTTTTGCCCCAGTGCCGTACAGGTCAGTCGCTCAGGTCAATATCTGGCCCTGCTTAACGATCAGAGCGCCTGCGGCCAAAGCGAAAGTGACGCCATTGACATCATTGACTTAAACGCCAGCGGCGGCCCGGCGCTAGTTGAACGCATCAATTTTGTGTTTGTAGACAGTTTTTATTTGCTACAAAGCCCCGATGACAACGACTTTCTTTACTTCTTTGAGGACTCGGTCGAGCCAATTTTACGCAAACTGTCGCTGGAGTCCGAATCATTGACGCAAGAGGATGTCGTCACCATTCCCAATGGCGATACTATTTACTCTGTGGTGCCGGTGGGCTCAGATCTGATTCTTTTGCAAGACCAGCAGTTTATCCCTGTGCTCAACTTCGAAACGGTCCCCGAACTTCAAGAAGCCATCGATACCAGCTCCGGCAGTCGGCAAATCATTCCCGACGATTATCGCTCGAGCCAAAAATTGCTGTTTTTGGGCAGCAATCGTCTGACTGTACATCTTGATGCTAGCGATGAAGCCGAAGAAACCGCTGCGGTCACGGCCACATACGGAACGCTCGAGCCCCTTAATCGTTTCGCCTACCTAGTGGGTGAAGGGCGCATCACCAAATTTGACGAGCTGACCTATGACGGCAGCGGTAGCGTCAGCCAAAAGATCGCCACGTTTACGCTAACGGAACTGACGCAACCCAACTTTATCACCTGGCTGCAAGCCAAGGTCGAGGCTTTACCCTAGAAAGCATTCCTAATTGGGTGTTGAGCAGAAAGTAAAAAGTGGAAGGTAAAAAGTGAAAAGCAGAAAGTAAAGATTTTCCTACCAACTACCGACCACCGACCACAAACTACCAACCACCCACTACTAACCAGTCACCATAGCCTTGGGCAATTCCGCCATACCGGCGGCAATCTTTTCTAAGAGTTGCGCTTCAACCGAGCGCCGGGCCGTTCTTAGGGCGCTTAGCACCGCTTTGGCATCAGAGGAACCGTGTCCGATAAAAGCGTAGCCTTTAACGCCCAAAAGCGGCTGAGCACCATATTCCGAGGGGTCGAGTTTAGCGGCCACACTCCTGAGCGCCGGCTTGACCAGGGCCGCGCCGATTTTGGTCAACCAACTGCCGCCAACAAGCGCCGCACGAATCCAGCCAAACAGTTCTTTTGCCTCGCCCTCGGCCAGCTTCAAAATTACATTGCCGGTAAAGCCGTCGGTGACCATAACGTCGGAGCTGCCCTTTAGCAGGTCACGACCCTCTACATTGCCAAAGAAATTGATATTGGGGGTCTTATTAAGCAGTTCATGGGCTTCTTTAGTCAGTTCGTTGCCTTTATGTTCCTCCTCGCCAATCGACATAAGACCCACCGTGGGCTGCATCTTGCCAAAGAAGGCTCGAGCATAAACCGTGCCCATCACGGCAAACTGCTGCAAGTAAGCCGCTCGGCAATCGGCATTGGCGCCCACGTCTAATAAGGCCACAAAGCCGGCTCTACTGGGAATGGTGGCTAAAATGGCCGGACGATCCACACCCTTTATACGCCCCAGCACCAATAACGCCGCCGCCATCGTCGCCCCGGAATGCCCCATGGATACGGCAGCCGCGGCCTGGCTATCTTTGACTAGCTGCATAGCTTGCATAATGCTCGAGCCCTTGCGCTTGCGTACGTCCCCGGCATGGTCGTCCATCGTAATCACATCGCTGCTGTGATGAATTGGCAACTCAAATTGGTGTTTGGCCAATTCAGGTTTAAGCACTTCGGCGTCACCTACAAGTATGACGGGAATACCTTCTTTGGCCGCCAGCACCGCTCCGGCAACCGAGGCTTGAGGCATGTAGTCGCCTCCCATAGCGTCTAAGGCAATTGCTTTCATCTCTCACAGTATAAAACCATTTGTGTGTGCGCCACGGTTGGTAGTTGGTGGTCGGTGGTGGGTAGTTTGTGGTTAATGGTAGGTGGTGAGTAGTTGGTGGTAAGTAGGAAAGGCGTTTTTAGAAAGCTCACTTTCCTCTTTTTACTTTTCATTTTTTACTTTTCACTTTTTACTGTTTTCTTAGTTTCTACCTCCCACTAACCACTTTCTACTTACTTTCTACTTTTTCCTGTTTCTTTACTTTCTGCTTCTTACTTTTTGCTTTTTGCTTCCACAAAAACGCTGGAATTCTTATAAAAATGTCAGTTGCGGTAGAATAACCGTGTGGAGTTTCGAGTTTTTGACGCACCCGTAAATGAACGCCTCGATGTCGCCATATCGAGAGCACTTGAATTTAGTCGTAGCTACGCCAAGGAATTGGTCCTTACCGGCTTTGTACAGCTAAATGGCAGATCTGTGTCAAAACCGTCCCTTAAACTTTCAGGACAGGAAATTGTGTCCGTGTCAATACCACCACCCAAACCCATGATGGTGGAGCCGGAGGATATACCCCTTGACATCATCTATCAGGATGACGACCTAGCGGCTATAAACAAACCACCCGGCTTAGCTGCTCACCCCACCGCGTCACTGCGCAGTGGCACCGTGGTCAATGCCTTACTGGGCCAGATATCGCTGTCGAAAGATAGACAATTTGACCCTAACGATGAAGATTACCGTCCGGGTATCGTGCACCGCCTGGATAAGGACACCTCCGGGGTCATGATTGTCGCTAAGAACAACGAGGCGCACCGTCATATTTCCAACTCATTCAAACGCCGTCTCACCGATAAGGAATACGTCGCCATTGCTGTCGGGGACATCCCGGACGATATCCATGTCGATGGGCCTATCGGACGGCACCCGGTTCACAGGCAAAAGATGATGGTGGGCGGTAACAACCCCCGCAGTGCCAACACCTTTTTTCGGGTAATCGCCCGCAGCAAGAATCATGTGCTGGTCAAAGCCAAACCACACACCGGACGCACCCATCAAATACGTGTCCACTTAGCGTACCTTAAGGCCAGCATCCTTGGCGATAAAGTTTATGGCCAAGAGTCTGGGGTCATTGCCCGGCAGGCATTACACGCTCACCAACTAACTTTACCCCATCCTGAGGACAACCAGGCCATCACCTTCTTGGCACAGGTACCGGCTGACATGGTCGAGGCCTGGCTGAGACTCGGCGGCAACTGGCCGCCCGCACCGGGCGAAGAATTACTCTAGCCGTCCATGAGTACACTGCTCATCTTTACGATCTTCCCGGCACTCTTAGCACTGGTGTTGTTTATTTATGCCGTCTTGGCCCTGCGCGAACACCGCTGGCTTGGTAGCATCAGCAGATTGCTAATAGGCCTGCTGCTTTTGAGTCTTGCGGCTCTATCGGCCACTATCAGCCTCGCCACCCAGGGCTATCGGGCGCTCACCACTGAAACGCTGGCGGCTACAGTAGTTATGGAAAAATTGGCCCCGCAACTTTACCGGGCCAATTTTGAATTTCCTGATGGCAGCCTTAAAAGCTTCGAGTTAAGCGGTGATGAGCTTTACGTGGACGCCAATATCCTAAAGTGGCGGCCTATTGTCAACGTGCTTGGTTTACGCACGGGTTATGAACTGGATCGCGTAGCTGGGCGCTACAGTATGTTAGACAATGAACAAACGAAGCAACGGACAGTGTTTTCGCTAGCCACCAAAAAACCCCTCAACCTGGCCACAATGGTGGGTCGTTATGAGCCGCTAAAACTCTTAGTCGATGCCGAATATGGCTCGGCTACTTTTGTAAGCATTGATGATAAGCAGCGCTATGCCATTTTGGTGTCAAACAGCGGACTGCTGGTGCGTCCACTAGATTAGTTGGTGGTAGGTGGTTTGTGGTTAGTGTAGCACTTGCAAGATTTATAACTACAGACGATACTAGGGAATGAGAGCGTATTCACTAGATTTAAGAGAACGGATTGTAGCAGCAGTCAAGGCAGGGATGTCAAAAGCAGAAGTAGCCCGACAATTTAGCGTTGATAGAA
>JASBUK010000036.1 GCA_030147925.1 Trueperaceae bacterium | reverse complement strand
TTGTGAGAGCGTATCACTGATAATGCAGTAAGCCGTTACAATAAAGCTGTCGTCCATAGGGATTCCTCCAAACTTGATGTCAATCAACACCAGTTTGAACGGTCATCCCTATGGATGGCAACTAGCAATTACGGTATCCTTTATCGTCATGCATCCCTCACGGAAACGCGTTTCCAAGTGAGCCCTGAGCTTGTCAAGCTGACTTTTCCGTCGCTTGTTGCGTTTGGAGGAGGTGAAGGGGCATGGAGGTGCGTGTAAACAGCAGGGCGGCTTAAGCCCAAACGTTTACCTATCTGAACAATGGTAACGCCTTGTTGATTGAGTGCGTGAACCTGTTCGTACTGTTCTTGTTGTTTCTTAAGCACTAAAGTTTGTGCCTCACGCTCCCTTTTAGAACGAGGAATAGGGTTACCTGGCAGTCCTTTCTCTTCAAACACCTCTTTGATATCAGCGTAGTGCCTGCCGATGTCCTTTTCAATAGCTTCTCGAAGGTTCTTCAGTACGTGCCAACGGTCCATGACTTGAACCGCTTGGGGTGCGCCCTTGGTAATGGCGAGCGCGTACTCTTTTAAACGATCACGTGCAACCAGCTCAATATGGGGACGTTGTGAAAGCCAGTTCAGGACCTCATCAACCTCGCGTGAAGGCAAGAGTTCTATGGGCTTGCCCTGCTCCAGGTCGATGATGATGGTGCCGTAGGATGTACCCTTGCAAAGTGCGAGATCATCAATGCTGCTGCGCTTTGGACATTCCTTTTCGCTCAGTGACAGTTTATGCACGCAGCTCAAAAGTTTGTCGGGGCTGACCTGTATCAAGGTCTCGAGCAGCTTAGCCCCTGGCTCCGCGCCTACTTTCAGACCAACCTGTCTGAACCACTGATTAAGTCTGCTGGTGTAGTGAGCGTAGGGCAAAACTAGTCCTTCGAACCGCTCAGCAAAGGTTTGTTTGGAACATGCCTGATTGACGCAGCGGAAACGCCTGACGCTCAATTTTGTACTAACGCTGAACATGACGCATGGCAAGTCCCTGACGGTTCGTTCGTAGCGGCTGTGCAGGCGTTCACTCCTCTGAGAGCAGTAAGGGCAGATACCTCGCTTTCGCCTGCCACTTAAATACACTACGAGACCAGCGCCGACCTCGAAATGATCGACTTTTAGGGCTAGGGCTTTCGGCTTTCGGGTATAACTATTTGAAAAACTGCGTGAGAGTCATGCTCCATCTCAGCAGATGACCCCAAAAGCTGCACTTAAATAGCGGGTGAACCAAAATTCAGTAAACCCCCGGTGCAAGACCAACCTTACGAAAGCAAAGCGCAGGCAAGGCTTTGTGTCTTCGACTATCTGGAGGTGTTTTATAATCGGCAGCGTAAGCATTCGAGTCTAGGCTTTTTATCCCCAACGAAGTTCGAGGAGCAAGCTTTGAATCTTATTTGAGTGTCCACGAAAATGTCAATTTCACGGTGAAGCAAAAGCACGCTTGCAGCAGATCGCCAGTGCTGCGGCTATGAACATAGCAAGGGTCATCGCTTGGCTTGATGGGGAGCGGCCTCAATCTACACGCATCTCCCATTTCGCCCAGCTGCAACATGCTTGTTAGACTTCGCCAACAGAATCTTTCTTGCGGGCATTACCCTGAAAAACCCCGAGTTTCCACCTCCTACTAACCACTTTCTACTTTTTACTTTCCACCTAACAAACGTTTTGGGACAGCTCTTGCAACGACATGCTCTCCAACTCTCCTATTTCAATATAGCTTAATGATCTTTGTTTACCGGTGTATCCCCCCTAGTACAACAAAACGCCCTGGCAGACTATGATATACAAAGCTATGAAGCAAAAGTCGGCACGTGATTATTTTGTCCTTTAACTTATGACTTATAGTTATAGGCGGAGCGATAATCTGTCGGGAGGTTCTTTTCCGGGCGTCATGCTCAAGAGGGTAAAATTTATCGGCAATTTGAGCTTTTTAAAATCAAGCAGGCGATTTTTTGATTGCGCGACAGCTTGGTCTTGTTGCATTCTAGAGGTCCCGACATGCTAAAACGACTCATCCGCGTGGCCAGCCCCTTAACTGTTTTCGATGCCGATATACCATTTGCGCAGCTAAAGGCCAAATACGCTAATGAGGCGTCAAGGTTTATCGACATTGACGGCCTCTTAGTCCATTACCGTGATGAAGGGACAGGGCCGACTCTGATACTTTTGCATGGCATCCTGTCCTCGCTGCACACTTGGGACGGCTGGGTTGAGGAGCTAAAAGACCGCTTTCGTTTAATCAGGTTGGATTTACCCGGCTACGGTCTGACCGGACCCAACCAGGATCACGACTATCGTCTGAGTAGTTATGGCGTATTTTTGAGCAAATTTTTAGAAAAGCTGGGCTTGGAAAAATTCCATATAGCCGGAAATTCATTGGGCGGTGAAATCGCCTGGCAGTTTGCCCTAGCCCATCCCGACAAGATCGATAAGCTCATCCTCATTGATGCACTGGGCTACCGCCCCGACAAAATCCCCCGCCTTATCCGCGACGTGCAAACCCCGGTCATAAAAGATGCTTTTAAGTTCATGACGCCCCGCTTTTTAGTCAGAGACATTATCAGGCAGGTCTATGGCAACAAAGGCAAGGTCACGCCAAAATTGGTGGAACGCTACCGTGAGTTGTCCATGCGCGAAGGCAACCGCGAGGCTTTTGTCGTGCGGGCCAATACCCCTTGGGAAACCAATTACCACATGATCAAAGGCATCCGCAATCCCACCCTGATTCTTTGGGGTGCAGAAGACATCTGGATGCACCCGGACCATGCCGAACACTTCTTTAACGACATCGAAAATGCTGAGCTGATCGTCTATGAAGATGTCGGACACATGCCCATGGAAGAAATTCCCGAGCAAACGGCTGAGGACGCGGTGCCTTTCCTGCTCGAGCACAGCGACCCCACCACCGACCAGGCAGAGCTAAAGCAAGCCCAAGAGGTTTCCTAAAGCTACTGCCAAGTTATGTCAAATATCGTCATTTGGTTGTCTGTAGCGGTCTTTTCCTCAGCAGCCTTAACTATACGCGCCGACTATGCCGGGCCGCACTGGCAGGTTTATCTCTTTAAACCTCTTACGACCTTTGTCATTTTGCTTATTGCCATTTATGGTGAGGGCTCCTGGACACCCTATCAGGGTTTTATTGCAATCGGTCTGGTTTTTTCTTTAGCCGGTGACATTTTCTTGATGTTGCCAAGTGAACGCTTTATTGCTGGCTTGTCAAGCTTTTTGTTGGCACATCTTTTTTACATTGCGGCATTTAGCAGTGGCGTCGGCTTTGACTATAACCCCTGGTTGCTAACCTTGCTGCTCGGCTATGGCGGCATCATTTATGCCCTGTTGGCTCGAGCCCTAAACAAGATGACGCTAAGTGTGCTGCTTTATATGGCGGTTATCTTAATCATGGCCTATCAGGCGGGCAACCGTTGGCTGCTGTTTGATCAGGCGGCCCTGTGGGGGTTTTTGGGTACCATACTGTTTTTAGTTTCGGATTCAGTTTTGGCGCTAAACCGCTTCCGCCAACCTTTTAGGGCGGCCCAGGCTGTGGTGCTCAGCAGTTATTTCCTGGCGCAAGGCCTGATTGCCCTGACGGTGTTTTTACGGTGAGTTTTGTCGGGTATTCAAAGCAGAGTTGATATTAGATTGTCATAATCTTAGACTTGGTACAAAGTTTTTCGAAAGCCGGATCAGCATAGGCTTAGTAATACCGATTCCGTTTAAAAGCCGAATTAATCCCGGCTTTGTTAGGCAAGCGTAACGAGAAGGATCAAACGGGTGGTTTTTCACAACGCTTAAGGAATTAACAGGATTCGGTATAAGAGCTTAAGGAGTGCCTGTATGGGACACAAAGAGTTTGATTACGACTACGTCGTTATCGGTAGCGGTTTTGGCGGTTCGGTGTCCGCCTTGCGTTTAGCAGAAAAAGGCTATCGCGTCCTGGTCTTAGAAAAGGGTAAATGGCTGGGCAAAAAGGATTTCCCCAAAACTAATTGGAATCTAAAAAAGTGGCTGTGGCTGCCAGCTTTTCGTTTTTTTGGGCTCTTTAAGATTAGCGTATTTCGCCATGTCGGAGTGCTTTCGGGCGTGGGTGTGGGGGGCGGCTCGCTGGTCTACGCCAACACCTTGCCCGTACCTAAAATAGAATTTTTCAAGTCCGAGACTTGGGCGCATTTAGCCGACTGGGAAAAGGAACTAAGGCCGTTTTATCCGCAAGCACTAAAAATGCTGGGGGCAAGCTGTAATCCCAAGCTACAAGCTGGCGACATAGCCCTGCGCAAGCTGGCGACAAAGCTTGGCAAAGAGGATCATTTTGAGGCCACCAATGTCGCTGTATATTTTGGCGAGCCCGGCGTCAGTGTTGCCGACCCGTATTTTGACGGAGCCGGGCCGGAGCGAAGCGGCTGTAATTTCTGCGGCGGCTGCATGCTGGGTTGCCGCTATAACGCTAAAAATACCCTGGATAAAAACTATCTCTATCTGGCGCAAAAGGCCGGAGCCCTGATTCAGGCGGAAGCAGAAGTTTATGATGTTGTGCCAACAGATAGCAAAGACGGCACAGAAGGCTATGTTATCCGCTGGCGCTCGAGCACAGCATTGGGCAGAGTACAAAGTGAACTGAGCAGCCAAGGAGTGATATTTGCCGGTGGCGTCATGGGCACGGTGCCGCTTTTGCTCAAACTAAAAGACGGCTCGCTACCAAAACTCTCTGGGCAAATCGGACGCCATATCCGCACCAACTCAGAAAGCCTAATAGGCGTCACTACCTTTAATAAAGAAACCGATTTTTCCCGGGGTGTTGCCATTGGCTCTATTTTGCACACCGACGAACACAGCCACTTAGAGCCCGTCCGCTACCCGGCTGGTTCCGGAGCCTGGCGTTTGCTGATGTCGCCACTGGTGAGTGGTAAAACCGTCCTTAGCAGGATAAAAAAAGTCTTTGCCGATTTCTTTAACTATCCCCAGGAAAATCTACGGGCTTTTTTCGTGCGCGACTGGGCCAAGAGCACCCAGATTTTGCTCTTTATGCAAACTATCAACAGCACCTTGCACTTTAGCAAAGGACGCTTTGGCATGAAGTCCTTTCTTGACCAGGGTCCCGCCCCTACCGCCTTTATCCCTGAAGCCGAGCAACTGGCAAATGCTTATGCCCAGGAAGTGAATGGCAAACCCTTTGTGCTGGCCTCGGAAACGCTTTTTGGCATTCCGACCACCGCGCATATCTTAGGTGGTGCGGTGATGGGCGCCAATGCTGAGGAAGGCGTGATTGACAAGGACCACCGCGTCTTTGGCTATCAGAACATGTACATTTGTGACGGCTCGACGATAAGCGCCAACCCCGGCGTTAATCCCTCGCTGACGATTACCGCCCTGAGCGAAAGGGCCATGAGCAAAATTCCGGTGAAATCTTAAGAGCGTGCCATCAAAGATGTTCCCCCAGAATTACCATAGCCCTTCACTTTTAACTCCTTGCTCCTCACCCCTCGCAACTAACCCGCTACAGCTTGCCCAATTTTCTTAAATAGCAAAGTAGACTCTAGCTGTGGAGCTGTTGCGTGTCCAGAATCTTGACTTTCGCATAGGTGGGCATGATGTTTTGCGGGATGTATCACTGACTTTGCGTTCCGGGCAAAGGCTGGGCTTAATTGGCGACAACGGCGTCGGCAAAACCACCCTGCTTAAGCTACTCTCCGGAGAGCTAAACCCCGACGAAGGTCAGATTATCCGCAGTCCTGGTCTGCGCCTTGACTTGTTGCAGCAAGGACAGCTCGAGCATTTCCAGGGAACTGTCTGGCAGAGTGGCTTACAAGCCTTAGAGCATCACCGAGCACTAGAAAACGCCCTGCGCGAGGAAGAAAAACGGCTCAGCGCCGGTGAGGATCGCCTGGCGGCTTATGGCGAAATCATTGAACTTTTTGAGCAAGCAGGCGGCTATAGAGGCGAAATAAAGCTAAAACAGACCTTGGCCGCTCTGCAATTTGGCCCGGAGAGCTATCAGCACAAGGTCAGTCATTTGTCTGGAGGCGAAAGAGCAAGGCTGGCTCTAGCCCTAGCACTGGTTAATCAAGCCGACATACTGCTGCTCGATGAACCCAGCAACCATTTGGATTTGCAGACCAGAAACTGGTTAGCCGAGACGCTATTAAACTATCCAGGGGCAATTATCTTGGCTTCACATGACCGCGCCTTGCTCAACAAAGTCTGTACCCATACCGCCTGGCTCGCCGCGGCTGGTTTAAGTCCTTATAAGGGTAATTACGCAGATTTTAAGCAGCAGCAAAATCAGGCTGCCAGTTATCAGAATAAACTTGCTAAAGAGCAACATAAAAACTTAGTGCGGTTACAGCGCTCAGCTAGTCGGCTTAAACCCGCAGCACTAAAGCAGCGTCAGGCGCTAAAATTGCGCATCCGGGACATAAAGCAAGTGCCAGCTGCACAAGCTCGAGCCGAACCCAAACTACAGTTAAATCCTCATAGGGCCAAAGGTAAGCTGCTGCAAGCGCAACACCTCAGCAAGTCGTTTGCAGGGCAAGTCATCGTTAAAGACGCCTCTTTTACCCTTGCCGCCGGTGATAAGATTGCTCTGCTCGGGCCTAACGGCTCCGGTAAGAGCACCCTCTTAAAGCTCTTGAGCGCCGAGCTGGAATCCGACCATCCGGAAAGCCGATTTTTCTGGGCCTCAGATAGCAAGGTCGCTATCTTTGATCAGCAGAACCGAGGTTTAAAAACTAAGCTCAGCTTGCTAGCACAACTGCAAGCTTATGTTCACGAAAGCCGGGCGCGAAGCCTGCTTGCTTTAGTCGGTTTGGGGCCGCAGCACTGGCAGAAGACGCCGGAGCAACTTTCCGGTGGCGAAAAGGCTCGAGCCGGTATTGCCTTGCTCATGGCCAGCGAGGCCAATTTGCTCATCCTGGACGAACCAACTGAATATTTAGACATCACGATGATCGAAAAGCTCGAGCAGGCCCTAATTGACAGCCCGGCAGCCATAGTGCTTGTCACCCATGACGAGGCACTGGCAAATTCTGTAGCCACACGCGTATGGGCACTTAAAGACGGCGAACTCACCGAGTTCCGAGGTGGCTTGCCGGGATATCTCAGTGGCAATTTGCGGCTCAGTATCGATCCAAGTGAAATAACAATCGTCGACGAAGTGTCTGCCAGCGAAAACCCCAAAGACAAGCTGGAGAATTTAGAAAGCGAAAAACTCAAAATCGACGAACTCTTAGCAGACCCTTTTTTACTTACAGAACGCGAACTTTGGCGTTTAAGAAGGCGCTATCGCGAACTCTTAGATGAGCTCTCCGAACTTTATAATGCCGCTTTGCCGCCACCGCCACCCCGTTTTCACAAATGGGAGGGCGCTGTTAGCGTCAGCAGCGAAAGCTGTGAAGGCTTAAGCTGCCGCTTTTTAAGCAATACCGGTTTTGAGATCACGCTGTATTTCCCATCGAGCGAACGACTCGGGCATCTGGTCTTGCACGATAAAAAGCATAGCTGCCTCTTGCCCTGGGCCCTAACGGCTATGCTAAAGGCCATTGCGAAAATTGCCTTTGAGCATCTTGAAGTCCGCGCTTTGCAAATGCAGAACCAACGCGAGCTAGACCCGGCAGGTTTTAAGTCTGTGGGCAACGACTGGTGGCTTTTTAGCCGCGTTGACTATGAGCAGCAAGCAGGCCATAAGACAGACTCGATAAGTCTACGTAAAAAACGGCTTTACTTTCACCCCGACTGGCAGGATTGGGTTGACTACCGGCGCTGGCACAAGCTCCGTCAACGCTACAAGCCCCGGCTCTTTAGCCCTAAATCCACTAAGCGGAAATAATATCAGCGTGAATTGGCCCCGCCTACTCATCCTAATAGTGACTGGTTTTGTCATCTGGTGGACCTTCGCTCCGCCACCAGCACCCTGGGTAGAATATGTTTATTCAAGAGCTTTTTATCGCTGGCTGGCTTCTGCTGTAGTACCGCTGAGCGATCTCAGCCCGGTATCACTCAGTGCGCTGCTAATCCCCGGCTTCGTGCTGGCGCTGTCATTGCTACTCTGGCGCAGTTGGCGCCGCCGCCAAACGGCAAGCCGTTGGTTGCTGCTGCGGCTGGGGCGCGGTTTAAGCTTTATGATCCTGCTCTACGCGCTGTTTATTGTCAGTTGGGGAGCAAATTATCGCCGTTTGCCCCTGGGGGATGTGCTCGAGCTCAAAGCTAGCCCTGTAGAACTAAACGATGTGATTGAGCTAACGCGACAACTTAGCGAAATAATCACTGAGAATGCGCCAAAGGGCCAAAGCAGAAATGCTCAAACTGCCCTCGCCTCACTGCGCAAATCTCTTGACGATGTGCTAACGGAGCTAAAAACTCCCGTCACCCTGCCCACAAGGATCAAGAAACTACCGGCAGGCATATTGCTGGCCGTGGGCAGTTCGGGTGTTATTTCACCCATATTGTTAGAGGCCCACATAGATGCCGCCCTGCCGGAAGCGGTATTTTTAGCTATCGCCACACACGAGCTAGCCCACATAGCGGGCTTTGCCGGCGAGGCGGACGCCGAACTTTTAGCCGCCATTGCCGGACTTAAGACCAGCGACCCTTATGCCCGCTACACAGTAGCCTTGCAACTGTTCACACAACTAGTCGGGCAACTGCCGGCAGACGTGCAGGCCTCTTTTCTTAAGGCCTTACCAACAGAGGCCAGGCAAGACCTGGAGCTTAGTCGTAAAGCTTTAGCACGCTATCAGCAACCAACTCTAACTACGCTTTCTCGCAACATATATGACCGCTATTTGCGCACGCAAGGGGTAAGCGCGGGCATTGCCGATTACTCCCGTATCACCAAGCTGCTTGTGCAAGCCAAACGTCAGGGACTTGTCTTAAACCTAGACTAGTCCTGTTCTTTCGCTACCTCTACCCCCATCCCCAAATTGCGCTGCAAAAGGGCGGTTAAATCCGGGTCGCGACCCATAAACTCCTTAAAAAGCAAGTTTGGGTCTTCGCTGTCACCCCGCGACAAGATGGCAGCGACATAGTCGCGTCCAGTCTGGCGGTTAAAAATCCCTTCCCGCTTAAAACGGCTAAAGGCGTCGGCATCTAGAACTTCCGACCATTTATAGCTGTAATAGCCCGCGGCATAACCACCGGTAAAGACGTGAGTGAAACTGCTAATAAAGTGGTTATGGGCAAATTCGGGTTTTATGCTGTAGGGCTCCATGGCTCTTTGGGCATAGGCCACAACATCACCGTCACGCTCCGGCTGATAGTCAATATGCAGAGTCAAATCAACGTTGCCAAAGGAAAGCTGGCGCATTTGTGCGTTGGCAGCCATAAAGGTTCTGGCTACCTGCATTTTTTGGTAGAGGTCCTCAGGGATAGCCGCGCCGGTTTCGTGGTGTCGCGCAAAAAGGTCTAAGGCCTCGCGTTCATAAGTCCAGTTTTCCATTATCTGCGAAGGAAGCTCCACCCAGTCGCGCGGCACGTTGGTGCCCGCTCTGGCGGCAACTTCGACACGCGATAACAGGTGGTGCAACAGGTGGCCGAATTCGTGGAAGGTCGTTTCGACTTCCCGATGGGTCAGCAAAGCTGACTTACCGTCTTGCGGCGGCGTAAAATTGCCCACCATCAGACCTAAATGCGGCGCAAAGCCGTTCTCACGTGGGCCACCGGTTATAAAAGCATTCATCCAGGCCCCGCCACGCTTGGACTCACGCGGGAACCAGTCGGCGTAAAACGAGCCGAGATGCCCGCCCTGCTCATCATGAATATCGTAAAACTTAACGTCAGGATGCCAGACTTTGGTATTCGGGCGTTCGTTTATGGTCACGCCAAAAATCCTTTGGGTGATATCAAATAAGCCGGCCAACACCCGATCTAAAGGAAAGTATGGCCTGAGTTCTTCCTCATTAAAGTCGTATCTGGCCTGGCGCAGTTTTTCGCTGACATAGGCCACATCCCAGGCTTCCAGCGTATCCAGCTCAAGTTCTTTTTTAGCAAAGCTACTGAGTTCGGTAATTTCGTGTTGCCAGTATGGCTGAGTATGCTCGGTTAGTTCTTGCACAAAGTCTAGAGCCGCTTTCCCGCTTTTCACCATATTTTCTTCCAAGCGATAATCGGCAAAGTCCTGATAGCCCAAAAGTTCGGCCAATTCCTGCCGCAACACCAAAATGCGACTTATAAGCGGTCGATTGTCATACTCTCCCTCACTTGCCCGGTTCATGAACGCGCTATAGAGTCTATGGCGCAAGTCACGATTATCGGCGTATTGCATAAAGGGTTGGTAAGAAGGGGCCTGCAAACTAAAGCGATAACCTTCGATGCTTTTCGCCTCAGCACTTGCTTTTGCCTGGGCTATTGCCAAATCCGGTAAGCCTGAGAGGTCTTGTGCGTCGGTGATAATTAGCTCATAGGCATTGGTGGCATCCAAAACATTTTCCGAAAATTTGGTGTGCAACTGGGAAAGTTCTATTTTTATCGCTTCGGCTCGAGCTTTCTTGTCGCCAGGTAAGTCTGCACCGGAGCGCACAAATTCACGCAAGAGCTTTTCTAAGTGCCGCCGGCGCACCCCGCTTAAGGCCTTTGCCTCCGCAGTGTCGGCGAATTGCTTAACCGCTCGCCATAGACCCTCATGTAACGGCAGTTTGGCAAAAAAGGCGGAAAACTCCGGTAAAACTGCATTAAAAGCCTCCCTTAGTTCAGGGGTCGTGGCCACCGAGGTCAGATGATAGCTAATGCCAACCACGCGACCAAGGCGCTCCTCTAAGTCATCAAAAGCCTGGATGGTATTGGCATAGCTGCGCTGCTCTTTCAATGACACCAACTCGTCAAGCTCCCGCTCGGCATTAGCCAAGGCTTCACGAACACCATCTTCGATATGTTCGGGTTTGATTTCATCAAAGGGTATGAGAAATTCACGAGATAACAGTGGGTTCATAATCTTCCTTTCACACGCCAGTCAAATGGGCAGCCCCAATCCGGAGTGGTCTTTTGCAATTAAGCAAAGAATTCTTAAGTCCACGTTCGCCCTGCCCCTTTCAGTGCTGGCAATGCCACTCGTGCTACTCGGCATTTTTAGGCAGCGAAAAACCCGACACGATGTGGATTTCAGCAACGGGATTTTACCATCTTGAAAGCCAGCCTTATGAGCGCCCAGGAACTTTGTGGCTGGCTGCTCTAGCCAAGATTTGCAAAAAGGTCTTATCCGACCTTAGAGACCGATAACCGTTACAATAGAAAGTCAAGGGAGCACTCAATGCCACATCCAACCGTACTATCACCAAGTATGGAGATATTAACTGCAGTCAGTAACGAGATTTCCGAGGGAGTAGTTATATTTAGTCCTGATGGCGACATCCTCCATATAAATGACACCGCCCGGACTTGGCTTAGACTTAAGCAGGGACTAAAGAAAATTCACGCCCTTGATCTACTAAAAAATGTCAATATCCTCACTGCAGGCGGTTCTCCTCTAGCGCCACAAGACAACCCAATATCAAAGCTGTTAGGTGGCGAGGAATTTCACAAGCTCAATCTCCGGCTTCAGGACTCCGATCTAGCTGAGTTGGGCAATTTTCAATGCAGTGGCAGGGTTATTCTGGGAGAATCCCCCTGTCGGTTGCTAACCCTGCAAAAGGCTGACGAAATCACGGGTACCGTTCACACGGTTGGCATACAGGCCTCACTGGTCGGAATTCTTGGCGACCTCTTAGCGACAGAAATCGACGCTTCTTTTTATCAGCGGGTGCTCAAGGGTGCCATTTCCATCATTCCTGGTGCTCAGGCTGGTAGCATCACGCTTTATAACGAGGCCGATCACAGATATCATTTTGTTGCTGCGGTGGGCTATAAGCTCAAAAAGTTACAACAGATCAGCTTTACCTATAATGAGGCGCTTTTTTTAGTACCCGAGAGTAAAGAGAACTCCTTTATCGTGCAAAACCTAGTCAGCATGGATCGGGTAATGCTTGATCCTGAGCGCTATAGAGTCTTGCAGCAAGAAGGCAGAATTGACGACATCAAGGTCACGCTCATGACACCCATACGTTTGTCCGGGAAAATTGTAGCGACACTACTGCTTGACAATATGAGCGACCCTAAAGCCTTTAACAAAGAATCGCAACTCATAGCCGAAGCCTTTGGCATGATGGTGGGCATCGCGCTAAAACACTTGAATTACAAAGCAAAACTAGCGCAAGCCGCAGAGCAATTCACCCAGCTTTTTCATGCCAACCCAACGGCCATGTTACTAGTCGAGCTAGACAAGTCACAGGTGTTAGATGCCAACGAGGCATTGCTGAAAATGCTCGAGCTAAAAAGCGATGCCGTCATCGGTAAGCCTTTTGATAGTCTAATAAAAGCTTCGAGACAAAGCCTGCTTAAACAAGCCATCAAACTCTTAAAAGAAGGTGAGGCGTCACCGCCAACAGAAATACAGCTTTATGCAAAATCCCACAGCTATTGGGTTTTATCAGAAGCCCAGCCCATAAACTTTAAGGGTAAAAATGCGGCTTTGTTTAGCTTTATGAACATTAGCGAGCAAAAAGAAACCGAAGAGCAACTCATGCAAGCCATTCAGACCGTCTTGCAAAACACCACCTGGCTAGGCCAGTCCATCATGGAGCAACTGGCCCGCATCAGAAACAAAAAGGCCGTCCCCGCCAGCTTTATGAATCTCAGCAAGCGCGAAAAACAGGTCTTGAATTTGATCGCCAAAGGCCAAAATAATGCGCAAATCGCCACCGAACTCCATCTAGCCGAACAAACCGTGCGAAATTACATTGCCCGCATCTATCAAAAGTTAGCCGTAAATACCCGGGCCGAAGCTATTGTGTGGGCCAGAGAACACGGCTTTTAAACTTAAGTTTTACTGCTCATTCATATCCCCTACAGGTATTTGATTGTACATAAGCTAATATCAGGGAATGTTATGGTTTCAGCCAGTGTAGGAGGGATATATGGCCAAAAACGAGATAAATCAAGTAGATGTTGTGATTATCGGTGGTGGACCCGCAGGTTTAACCGCAGGGATTTACACTGGACGGGCACAACTAAACACCGTCATTTTGGAAAGAGGCTTGCCCGGCGGACAGATTGCCCAGACCGAAGAAGTGGAGAACTATCCGGGTTTTGTCGAGGCCATCAGCGGAGCGGAACTCTCGCAGCGCATGGTCAAACAGGCGGAAAAATTTGGCGCCAAGATCATCATGGAAGAAGTTCTGGGCGTGGAGAAAAATAATCATGGCTTTTTGGTTAAGGGCTATGATCAAAACTATCAGGCCAAAGCCGTAATCATAGCTACCGGCACCAACCCGCGCAAGCTGGGCGTTCCCGGTGAGGATGAATATTATGGTCGCGGCGTCTCTACCTGCGCTACCTGTGATGGCTTTTTCTACCGTGGTAAGGAAGTGGTGGTCGTAGGCGGTGGCGACGCTGCCGTTGAAGAAGCCATATTTTTGACCAAGTTTGCCGACAAGGTCACGGTGATTCATAGGCGGGATGAATTACGAGCCAACAAAGAGGCGCAAAAACGCGCCTTTGCTAACCCCAAAATGAACTGGGTTTGGAACAGCGTTGTTGAGGAAATCCTGGGCGAAGACGATCAGGTGGCCGGCGTACGCCTGCGCAATATTGTCAACGGCGAACTCTCTGAGCTTAAGGCTGATGGTGTCTTTGTCTACATCGGGCATGTGCCCAACACCGCTTATCTGGCTAACTTAGTAAACTTGCGCGACAACGGCTATGTGGATGTTCGTGACGAAATTTACACCAATGTAGAGGGAGTTTTTGCCGCAGGTGACGTAGCTGACGAAGTTTACCGCCAGTTAGGTACCAGCATCGGTGCGGGCACCCGGGCGGCGATGGCAGCTGAACGCTGGCTGGCTGAACACGAAAGCCAAACAACAGCTACCGTTAGCGCCACTGTTTAAATAACCGCTGATAAATCCAGCGGGACTAGGAGCGGGCTCAAGGTGCCGCACAAGAATTGTGTGGCGGGACAGTGATATTCTCGCTTTAATTCTTACTGAGTTGATAAAGAGCCAGCTGTCCCTCTCTATAAACCAGCAGAAAATCAGCAAATGCCCACAACGGGTAACCGGCAACGGCTCGCCAGGACTTGCCTTCTTCAAGTTGCACGCGGGTAAAGCTGCCATCCGCCGAAGCGGTCCAACCGTTGCCCTGCAAACTCAATTGTGATGGCTCGGGTAAGCGGGGGTTTTCAGGGTCATCTCCCAAAAGACTAAAGGGTTCGAAAATAGCGGCGGGTGTCTCATTGGGAAAGCCCTCAGGTTCGGCTTGCCCTAACCAAACCAGCTCTGGGCCTGTCGGCGGCATGTTACGGCCAAGCAAGTTGCCCACTGCTGCATATCGCTGCCTTTGAGCGGTTGACAAACTGAAGCGCTCAGCTAAAATTAACGTGGGTAAACCCGTCCCTGGCTGAAAAATACGATAGCTGCGCAACTGTTCCGAATTTAGCGAGAAACTTCCGGCAATTGTATCCAGCAAGTTATTTTGAAATTCTTCCAGTTCCTCTTCGCTCAGTTCCGAAAAATTTTCCGGCCATAAGCCAAAATTAAATACCCGATCCACGCTGTCTTCAGTAGCTAAAGCCCGCCAGGCGTTAAAACTGCGCTTGGCCAAATCTCCTTTGAGAATGCGATACTCAGCCTCTAGCGGACTGGTCTCAAAACTTCCCTGGAAACGCAGCGCCAGGGAGTCCTGCCAGGGAATTACCTCGAGCTTGGTGATATCAGGAATAAAGGGATAGTTAGTAATAAGCTCCGGCTCGAGCGGAATCAGCCCTGTGGGTATACCTTCGGCTAAAGCCGGTATCGGCACACTGCCGTCAACAAGTTGCATAGCTTTTGCAAAATCCAGCGCGGCATCGCGGTTGGCAAAAGCACCTACCCGTAGACGAAAAACCACGCCGCTTTCGGTTGGCACCCGCACCAGGTAAGCCGGATAGCCTTCCGCGACTAAACGGCGCTGCAAGTCCAAAGAAGCTTCCTGGTCGGATAAAGCCACGACCTGTACAGTATAGGAAATCGCCAGGCCTTGCTGGCCCAGTAACAGCGTCAGTAAGACCAGGATAAAAGTCAGTTTCTGGCGCATAATCAAGAATTATCCCGCACATTGTTCTTAATAGAGTTCACGGTTCTTTATCCTTACAGCTTGGTCGCAATATCGCTCAAGCACTGTTTATAGCAAAAATTACGAAGCATGTGAAAAGCTAGTCCTAGTCAAGAGCTTAGCAAGTCGAGCCAAGATCATTCTGCAAACTATCAACTCAGCCTGTTAAACACATGAGACGATGCAATCTTCAGAAGTCCTTGCGCTCAAAAAGCACCACGCTAAGCGCGGCAAAAGCGGCGCCATAGAGCAAAATCAGCGCAAAAATCCAGCCCATGCTCGCCACCGGATTGACATAGCTGTTTAGCTGGGTGGTCAACAGATAAGGCTCGAGCACCGGAAAAACCAGCAGCAGTTGCATAAAGATGAGCGTTGACAAGGTAGCCAAAGCACCCCCGGCGGCGTTCATGAAGATGACCGTAAACAGCACCGCCAGTAAGCTTATAGGCGCTAAACTATAAGCCGCCACCGCGTAAGCACGCAGCAGCTCGAGCACTGCTGTAGAGGGCATCATCAGCCCTTCTCCCAAAAGACCCCCGGCACCCACACCCGTACCGCCGACAAAGCCTCCATAGCCAAAAGGAATGCCGGATAATAGCGAGACAAGCAACAAATACGCCAGCAACAAAAAGGGATAAAGCGCCGCCACAAAAAGCTTGGCCACCAACCATTGCGAGCGCGTCACCGGCCTGAGCAAGACCGTGGGCAGGGTGCTAAAACCGATTTCCATACCCAGCAGTTCCGCGCTGGCTATCGCCACTAACAAGGGTAACAAAAACTCCATGCTCGAAAGCAGGCTGAGAGCCGGCACCTGATAAGCAGAAAGCACAAAAAAGCCGTAAACGTCAAATACCCCTGGTGCATAGGCCCAGACAATGGGAAAAAGCGTCAGGAGCAAGAGGCTAAAACGCAAGCTATGCAGCCGCCACAACTTGCCAAATTCAATCTGAATAAGCCCGATCATGCCTGCTCTCCAAAGGTCGGGTTTTTAGCGCCGCGTGGCGTTCTGGCGCGCTGGGTGCTTAAGCGTTCTCGGTAATATGCCCGCAAGTCAAAGCTGTCCGGGGCAAGCTCGAGCACCATAACTCCCGCCTCGACCAGCACTCGGGACACCTGTCCCAGGGCCTCGGGGTCATTAAGGCTAAAGACAAGCTCTCCTGCAAGCGAAGTTACCTGAGAAATGAAAGCCTGGGTTTGTAGCGCCACCTGAGCCTTGCCAAGATCTGACACACGGGCGCGATAGCGGTCTCGCCGGTCAAGCAAATTCACTTCATCGATAAGCAAACCCTCTTCTAAGATGGCGACCCGCGAACAATAAGCGGCCACTTCGTCAAGGTGGTGGGTCGAAAGCAATACCGCCGTGCCTTGCTCCGCCGCTTCTCTGAGCACGCGGTGCACCAAATGCAAACTAAGCGGGTCCATACCACTGGCCGGCTCATCGAGTATAAGCACGTCTGGCTTTGTCAGCATTGCCGCGGCTACACCCAGACGCTGCCGCATGCCCAGACTGTAGACACCCACTTTTCTCTCCGAAGCGTTGCCCAGCTCCATCATTTCCAGGACTTCATTGATTCGCCCACGGCCTACACCCCCGGCGAGCTTGGCGTGTAAATTCAGGTTGGCTCGGCCCGTCAAATAGGGATAAAAAGCCGCAGGCGCCTCGACCACCGCCCCCAAATGTCTACGTATCTGCGGCCTTTCAAAGGGATTTATGCCCAGCAGCTTAACGGTTCCGGAACTGGGAAAGGCTAAACCCGAGACCAGCCGGATGACCGTCGTCTTCCCCGCCCCGTTAGGACCGACCAGCGCGTAGACTTCACCGGCATCTACACGAAAGCTCAAATCGCGCACTATGGGCCGTGAGCCATAAACTTTGCTTAGGTTCTCAGTTTCAATCGCTGTGACAGACACCAAAACTCCTCATTTCATTTTGCGGCAACCTTTATCCCGAGCAGAAGACGGGAATTTTAGTCTACGAAGCCCCACTAAAAAATGAGATGGTATTCTTCTCGTTTTTGCCCTGAGTCTGGTTTTTGTAGCTTATTAAGCAGGCTCGATCTTATCCGCTGTTTCCTCTTCGCCCTGCTCGAGCAATACCGCATTGAGCACCAGTTCTAAGGCCTGATCTACAGCGGCATCAAAATCGCTCGCCTCGACAACCGGCACACCCTCTTGCTCAGCTTGGCTGAGCATAAAGTCCTGTATAAAGCGGATTTCTTCGAAGTGATCGAGATAGCGTTCGCTGTGGCGATAATTTCTGGTCTGGGCTTCACGCAGGCTAAAGTGGTTACGGTGAATGTCGGGGTTTTGTACCGCCACCACCAGTTCTATGACGGTAGCATTGGGAAATTGCTCCTGTGGCATAAATCCAGGCACTAAGTGAATGCCTTCCACAACCAGCGAGGCTTGCTCTATAATGCTGCGGCTCACAATGGCGCTGAGCGCCGTACCCAGTTGTTGTACCTGCATCTGAAAGGCCCGCACCACCCGTTTTGGTTTGGCTTCGGCGGTTTCGCGTTCACTGGGCAGCAGTTCGGCACGCCAGGCCAGATAGCTCGAACTGTGCAGCGTCGGGCTCAAGTCGGCGCTAATCAGCGAGCGCAGGGCCTGCCGCACGGAATCCGAAGGTACCACTCGAGGAATACCCAGGCGATAGGCCAATTCGGTTGCCAGGCTGGACTTGCCCACCCCTGGCGCACCGCCAATTAAGATGATGATGGGTTGCTCGGGTCGGCGAATGCTCTGCATGAGGTCATAGCGGCGGGCAAATTCCTCACCGGCTTCTTCGACGAGCAGTGAACGAACTGCCGCACGCAACTGTGAACGGCTGACTTCCAGTTGGCCGGAACGCCACAGCATTTCCTTGGCACGTTTGGCCAAGTGATGGGAAAGTTCGGGGCCTAGGCCAAGCGCGCTCAGCGACTGCGCCAAAATACCGCGCGAATAAGGCAAGTAAACGCCGTCAGATTCCAGTACTCGTAAATCGGATGGTTGCCGGGTCTTGGCTTCATAACGCAGGCGCATTTCGCGTCCTAAGAGTGTCTCTAGGCTCATGGCGGTCAGATGAATCAGATTGCGTTCGCCGATGCTTTCAGAACCTTGTCGGCGCAGTTGTTGCCCCACCTGGGTCGCCAGCGAGTGGGCTACCTTAAAGCTGAGCTCGAGCTTTTCTAACGAGGCCGCTAACTTGCGGCGGGAAAACGGTGTCTTGCCCTCCGCCGTTTCCACCATGATGGGCACAAACGGCGGAGTTTGCTGCAAAAAGCGCTCGGCATATTCAGCACCAACCTTCGCTTCCAGCATCTTGCCGATACGCCTTACCAGGTCGTCAAGCGCGATATTTTTGACATCATGACTGCGGTAGTGCTTCTCAATGGCTCGAGCAATATCAATGGCTTCATCGGTAGGCACACCCGCACCCTGCAAAGAATCAACTATGGCGCCAACCGTGAAGTTGTAGCGCTCGCTTTTGCGAATTACCCGCAGTTCTCGACGTTTCATAGCAACCTCAAGCCAGTCCTTTTCTCTGAGTGACAGGCAGTGTAGTACAAATTATGTATGGCAGCGGGTGAATTCTGCAACAGGGAGTTGCAAATCCTTGTTTGATAACCTCTGATCGGCCACTGGATTTTGTCCATTGCAAATTGGTGGTTAGTAGTGAGTGGTTGGTAGTAGGTAGTTTGTGGTTAGTAGGAAAATCTTCACTTTCTACTATCCTCGCTCCTCTTTCCCCGTTCCTTAGAAAAGCAGGAGCGAGGATGGTGGAGCGGGACATCT
>JASBUK010000031.1 GCA_030147925.1 Trueperaceae bacterium | reverse complement strand
TCCTTTCGCTGTTTGGCAATGGATGCTTGAATAAGCCATTTTCCACCCAGCGGTGATGGGAGTCTACCTTCGAAAATAAGGCTGCGCGTTTGTCCGAGAGTGATGACTCCCCCTCTACAGGTCTACATGCGTAAGCCCTGTTTTAATGTCACGATGTGACACTAAAACTGCTCGCGAGAGCGTATCCTTAGATGATTCGGACTATGACACCGCTAAATCAATATTAGTATACAAATTCTTGATTTAGCGACATCCCCCCAGGGAGGATGTTTATCTTTTGTGGCCAAAACTAAGCGCCAGTGCTTCGGGCAAGGCAAAGGGACCGGAATCTTCCAACCAGCGCATAGCCAGTGCTGTTTGCTCGCGCTGAAGCAAGACCCGGCCCCACACCCGACCCAACTGCACCCGAAAGGCCTTGGGCAAGGCCAGTGCCTCTTCTATGACCTCGCAAGCGGCTTTAGGTTGCTTAAGCATTAAGAGCATCTCGGCCTCTAATGCAGCTTTCCAGGCTCTCAGCCCTGGATCGGGTGGTAGCTTGCGTATAGCGGCTAGCTGCCCGGCAGCCAAAGAGGCTCGGTTAGCACGAATTAGCGCCTCTACAAAAGCAAGTTGGGCCTGCAAGCTTAAATAAGGGTTTGCCAGTTCATAGTCCTGCAACAGCGCACAGGCTTCATCAGCAGGCAACATCAGCGCTAGCGCTGCGGTGATATCCAAGCAAAGTGAAGCGTAACGATCAGCTGTGCCAGCCAGAGGTTTTACTTGCTCAAGCAGCAGCTCAAGCAGGCTTTGCGCCTTAAGAGACTGCCCTCCGCCACGATAGGGAGGGCGGTAAGGTTCGCCGACTTCCCAGACCCAGTAAGCCACTGCCAGGCGGTATAAGCTGCGCTGGTGTCGATAGCTGGCCTCCTCAGGGCGTGTGCGCGACTTGCGAAAAAAACTTTCGGCCTCGCCAGCTAACTGCAGTGCCTCCCAGGGGTGACCTTTGGCAGCTTCTAAAATGGCAGCTTCGGATTGTATACGTGCGCGGGTAAAGGGATCAGGCGCCTCACTTAGCGCTTGTCTAAGTTGTTTATCTGCCTCGTAGTATTGTCCAGCACGACGCAAGGCCGTGCCTAAACGGGCGCGTACCCGAGCTTGTTCTTCTTTAGCGGCACCAGTCTCAAAATGCTCCAAGGCCTTTGTTATTCGGGCGGCCCCCTCCTCGGGGCGGCCCAAACGCATGAGCAAATCACCCTCTTGGTAGCGGGCACGTCCGGCCAAGAGCGGGTTGTGTCGCACCTGCTTAAGCCTAGCTAGTGCTTCGGTAAAGCGTCCGGCGTCTTTAGCTACCAGACCCTGCCAGAGCCGCACCCGGTCTAACAGCAGTGGGGGAACAGACAAATCCAACGCGGCTCTTACGGCGGCTTCGGCCTGATCATAGGCGCCGCGCCAGCGAGCCAGAGCGGCCTTAACCAGCAGGGCCTCGGCTTTAGCTTCGCCGCTTAAGGGCAGCAAGTCCTTTGTGAGGGTTTCGGCTTCTTCATAGTGACCAGCATCTATTTGCGCCTCGGCTATCTTGACGCGCGCCCAAGCGCTAGTCTCAGCGTTACTAAGGTTCATTAGAAATTCCAGCGCCGTCTGCGCCTCCGGGTGGGCATAGTCGCCTAAGACCGAGCGGTAACGCACCACGGTAAAGGCCAGGCGTTCACGCAGTTCCGCAGGCCAGTTGGTTGATTCCGGCCAGAGTCCGGGCATGAGGGCCAAGCGGGAAGGGTCTTGCTCGAGCAACTCCACCAAATCTGTCAAAGCAGTTGCTTTTTGGGCGTGGTAGAGCCGTCTAAAAAGCTGTGGTTGATCCTTATAATAGTCTAGAGCCAGAGTGTGCAGCTGCGGATCAGTAGTCTCTGTGGGCAGAACCGAGCGCAAAGCGGGCCGCAGCATATCTCCTGGTAATAGCTCTATAAGCAAGCGCTCTGCTTGGCTTAGTTGCCCTAGCTTGCGTCCTAAGGCCCGTTCAAAAAGCGCCACGGGTAAGGCCGGATCAACCTCGGGCGAAAGCACAGCCAGCACTTTAAGCAGCGCCGCCAATTGCGGATCACGCTGCAAACGCGCCTCACCCTGGGTACCGGCGCGGCTCATTTCAAACAGCGCTAAGCGTGACAGCTCACCGTAATTCCGCCCGGCACGGTTTAAGATTTGCTCGAGCTTTTCAGGTGAGGCCTCAGGCAAACGCTGCCGCAAATAGCTAAGCGCTTCCTTGCGGCTAGGCGGACGTAAAGTTTTATAGGGCGTCTGCGGGGGCGCACTGGAAAGTGCTGCTAGAAAGGGAATCTTAAGGCCCTGAAACAAGGGCTCGAGCCAATCGGCTAAGGCCACTTCCCGACCGCTCTTATCCCTAAGCAGCAAAGCACCCAAACTGGCCTGGGCCTCGGCACGTAACAACAGGGGTTTGTCCGCCTGGTTAAGCGCTTCTATAAGCAAGCTCAGCATCTCCTCTTGCAAAGCGGCATTAAGCGCATAGGGCTGTGCCGGTGAAAACTGCGCCATTAAACGCTCAAAGTCGGCAGAAACTCCCAGCTTTTCACAAAGCGAAAAAAGCGCCGCCGACAAATCCTGGGCCAAATTTAGAAAAAGGCTCTTCGGCAAGGCGTTTTGCACCTGTTCTAAAAGCACACCCTTACCGGTGGCTGGTCCCCCAACCACCAGCAGTTGAGGCTGTTTACCCTCGCTCACCTCGCGGCTAAAACGAGCGAAAATCAGCCGCTTATCCCGCCCCAAAAAGCGCCGGGCTCGAGCCACGGTGAGCGTTTCTGGTGGACCAGGAGCCGCCAAACCAGCCTCTTGATATAAGTCACAAAAAAGCTGGAATAAGCGAGTTTTTTCGTCGTGTGAACCCAAATCTTTATAAAGGATGTTGCGCACCGCACCGCTGCGGCCACCACGTTCGGCCATGACTTGCTCGAGCCAGCGCAAACTACCACGCTTGCCCCGGTGATCGCGCCCGATTAAATGCGGACGTAGCACTTCTAGCAACTCTAGCCAGGGAGTTTTTAGCACCCTATCTTTTGTTCTGTTGTTAAGCTCTGCTGACACCTATGTTTATCTTAACTGGCAGTGTATTTTTTTTCTAAAGTATGCCAGCAGTTAGATACACCAAAACATTTAGCATCCCCGGCCAGAAAACCACAAAACAACAGCGTTTAAGAACACTTCTACAAAAAATTCAGGTTGAGTCCTAACGCCTCACATTTCACAAGAGACTCTACTCGAACCTTGAAGAACCGCGATAATGTCGAATCCTATTCGGCTTTTTAACGGAATCGGTATCAAACTCCTCAAAAAGCTAGCTACAGTGAACTTTTCACCAGCAGACGATTGCTTTTAAGCTCGGCAGCTTGCCCGTTAAATTTCTCCTCTAACACCTTAAAACGATAATCAAAGATCAATTCCAAACGCCTTCTTATCATCAAACGATTTACCAGGTGCGTAATTCACACAATTCAAGAAAGAGATTTAAAGCTAAGCAAGTCGCTCATAAAAGTAAAGCGAGACCTCGGAGCGTAGCGACGCAAGTTGCTTTATTATGACCCCTTAGTGGGTGTTTGCGTCAAACTGTTCTTGGCT
>JASBUK010000030.1 GCA_030147925.1 Trueperaceae bacterium | reverse complement strand
TCTATCAACGCTAAATTGTCGGGCTACTTCTGCTTTTGACATCCCTGCCTTGACTGCTGCTACAATCCGTTCTCTTAAATCTAGTGAATACGCTCTCATTCCCTAGTATCGTCTGTAGTTATAAATCTTGCAAGTGCTATACCAAATCAATCTAACGGTGTCGTAGTTTTAATCATCTGTAGTTTTAATCATCTAAGGATACGCTCTCGCGAGCGGTTTTAATGTCACAAGGGACATTAAAAGTCACTTTGGTATAATACCTAGTCAGCCAAAAACTCCGGATTGCTGGTCGTCAGCGTTTCGCCAAAGGGACTTATATCAAAGCGATTACGGCGAAACATTTCATAGATTTGTTTATAAGCCTCGCGCTCTTGTGCTTCTGTGGCAAAGCGCCGTTGCCAGGCGGCTGTGCTAAGCACCGCCAGACGGTGAAGCTGCCGTAGCCAGCGGGGTCTGTACATTTTAGAGAGCATATAGCCACCGCGAAAACCCTCTATTAAAAAGCGTTTGTCGCCAGGGGTGGAACTGCCGCCAATGTGCAGCAGGTCGGTTTTAACCAAATGGCAGGCATAACCAGCATGGCGCATGCGCCAGCACCATTCGATGTCCTCATTGTAAAAACGTAGCGAGGCATTAAGCCCACCGACGCGCTTAAGCACGTCCCGCCGGGTGACTTGCAGACAGCCTGCCAGCCAGGGAACGGCTAGCGAGGCCTTGCTTAAGTGCTCGAGCAAGGCGTAGTGCAACCGGTAGGGTAGACCCTGATCCTGCCAATTACCCTCAGGCGTAAAGCAGCGTGGCCCGACCAGTCCTACTTTGCTGCTGCTAAGCACCTCTAGCAGTTTGCCAAAGGTTTCTGTTTCGATCATCACATCTGCATTCATATGGGCGATAAAGCGGGTTTGGCCGGCTTTAAGACCGACATTGGCCGCCTGGGCCATACTGTGGTTTGCCGCATGTATAAAACGCACCTGCGGAAAATCTCTCCTAAGCATTACCTCACTATCGTCACGCGAGTCGGTATCGACAACTAATAGCTTAGCCCCGTCTGCGTAATGACTGAGCCGCGTTAGGCAGTCATAAAGTAATTGAGGGGTTTTGTGGTGGATAACGGCAATGCTCAGGTCGGAAAATTCAGTCACGATCAGGCCTAGTTTGACACAATCCGGAGGGTTGTCGGCAAGTTTGTGAACCAATCTCTTAACTTGGCTAAGCCGCTTGCGCTATACTCGATGGCTGTGAAGAAGACTATTGCGGTTCTAACCAGTGGCGGCGACTCCCCCGGCATGAATGCTGCCGTGCGTGCCGTTGTGCGCAGCGCACTGGATAAAGGTATTGAAGTTTACGCCATCTATGAAGGCTATCAGGGGATGGTTGACGGGGGCGAAGGCATTCGCAAGATGAATTGGGATTCGGTCAGCGGCATCATGCACCGTGGTGGTACGGCTATTGGCACGGCTCGCTGCATGCCCTTTCGCAGTCGTGAGGGACGGATGCAAGCCGCTAAGAATTTGCTTAAGCTGGGCATTGACAGCTTAGTCGTCATTGGTGGTGACGGCAGCCTTACCGGGGCCAATATTTTCCGCCAGGAATGGCCGGACTTATTAGCCGAATTGGTCAGTAGTGGCGCTATCAGCAAAAAACTGGCTGCTGCTCATCCTCATTTGACTGTTGTCGGGCTGGTTGGCTCGATTGATAACGATATGGTGGGCACAGACATGACCATTGGCGCCGATACGGCGCTCAACCGCATTACCGACGCGGTGGATGCCTTAAGTAGTACGGCGGCCAGTCATCAACGTACTTTTGTCGTCGAGGTCATGGGTCGCAACTGCGGCTATTTGGCGCTTATGAGCGCTTTGGCGACAGGGGCGGATTGGGCCTTTATTCCTGAGCATCCCCCCGAGTCGGACAACTGGGAAGACGATATGTGCGAGATGATACACGCCGGTCGTAAAGCAGGTCGTCGCGAGACCATCATCATCGTAGCGGAAGGGGCGCGGGACCGTAGCAGCAAGCCCATTAGCAGCAGTTATGTCAAGGAAGTGCTCGAGCAAAAACTAGGCCAGGACACCCGTGTAACCATTTTAGGACACGTCCAGCGCGGTGGGGCGCCCAGTGCCTTTGACCGCTATATGAGCACCGTGTTGGGCCATGCGGCTGTTGACAATATCCTCGCAGCCGACGCTGAAAAAGAAGCCCAGCTTATCGGCATGCGTGAAAACCGTATTCACCCCATACCCTTAATGGATTCGGTGGAAAAAACTCATGCTGTTGCCAAGGTTATCGATGAGCAGGAATACGGCAAAGCCGTAGAAATGCGCGGCGGTAGCTTCAAAGAAGCCTTAAAAACCTTTAGAACGCTGTCACAGGCCTTGCCCAGACCACCTAAAAAAGGCCAGAAACGCTTGCGTTTGGGGGTGCTGAACGCCAGTGCGCCCGCACCGGGCATGAACACGGCTACCCGCGCGGCGGTCAGGTTGGGGCTTGACAAAGGCAATACCGTGCTGGGCATAGAAAATGGCTTTCAGGGTCTGATTGACGGTGAGATAAAAGAGATGGGCTGGATGGATGTCGAGGACTGGGCCTGGATGGGAGGCTCTGAGCTGGGTACCAACCGCAAAATGCCCAGCGGCGGCGAACTTTATGCCATTGCCAAAAATGTGGAAAGATATCGACTAGACGGACTGTTAATCATTGGTGGCTGGGCGGGTTATGAGGCGGCGCGGACGCTTTATAACAGCCGCGACCAATACCCGGCTTTTAATATCCCCACCATTTGCCTACCCGCTACTATCAATAACAATCTGCCCGGCTCGGAGTTTAGCATCGGCGCCGATACCGCGCTAAACAGCATAGTTGCGGTGGTCGATAAAATCAAACAGTCGGCGGTTGCCTCGCACCGTACCTTCGTCGTCGAGGTCATGGGACGCTACTGTGGTTATCTGGCGCTGATGAGCGGTATGGCAACCGGGGCGGAGCGCGTTTATTTGCATGAAGAGGGCGTCAAGCTCAAAGATTTGCAAAAGGACGTAAACAACTTAATCAACGACTTTAGCCAGGGCAAGCGCTTAGGCCTCATGATTCGTAACGAATATGCCAATGCCATTTATACTACGCCCTTTATGTGCGCTCTTTTTGAAGAAGAAGGCGGTGACCTGTTTAGCGTGCGCCAGTCAATCCTGGGCCATTTGCAGCAGGGTGGTAATCCCACTCCCTTTGACCGCATCCAGGCTACCCGCTTAGCCGCCAGATGTATTGAATTTCTGATTGAAAACACCGGACAAGAGGAAGCGCAGGCCGCTTTTATCGGCTTGGAAGGTGGCCGGGTTCAGCTTCATCCCCTAGAAGACTTTAGCCGGATGGTGGATGCCAAGCGGGGGCGGCCTAAAGAGCAGTGGTGGATGCAACTGCGGCCTATTGCCAAGGTGTTGGCGCAGTCTGGTCCCCGGAAGCAAAACGACTAAGCAGAAGGTGCCCCAAACTGTGTGTCAAGGGAAAAGTAAAAAGGGGAAAGGAAAGTGGTTAGTGGAAAGTAGAGATTTCCCTACTAACCACTCACCACCTGCTACCAACTTCTTTTGTCAGTACAGGAACATCGGTTTGTCGCTGACGTGCCAGACTTTGGGGCGATAGTTATCAACATCATAAAGCTGCTCGACATCCACGCGTTTTTCACCCTGCCGCACGGTGCTCATATCCACATTGGTGTAGCGGCCATCACGCAGGGCCACCAGACGGCCCGACTTGCCCTCGATGATTAAATCCATGGCCATATTGGCGTAGTTTACCGCCACCATCAAATCCAGCGAATCCGGTGCACCCGAGCGCATCAGATAACCAAGCTGTTGATAGATGGTGTTTTCTCCGGTGAGCTTTTTGATAGCGTCACTGGTAATCTGGCCGATGCCACCGAGTTTTTGATGCCCGTAAGCATCCGCCTGACCGTATTGGACGACCTTACCCCCGATCATGCTGGCACCCTCTGAGATGGTCATGATGGCGTAGTTACTGGGGTTGTTGCGTTTGTCCTCCATGAGAAAGGCAGCCAGTTTTTCTGGATCGAAGGGGACTTCGGAGATAATGGCCCTATCCACACCGGCCAGATAAGCCGAAATGAGCGAGGTTTCGCCCGAGTAGCGGCCAAAGAGCTCGACTACGGCAATGCGTTCGTGCGAGCCGGTGGAGGTGCGCAGGTTATGTACAAAGTTGACGCTGCGGGTAATGGCGGTGCTAAAGCCAATGCAATAATCGGTGCCATAGACATCATTGTCCATCGTTTTAGGGATGGCGACTACCGGCACGCCTTCCTGGTGCATCCTTTCGCCATAACTCAGGGTGTCGTCACCACCGATGGGGATGAGGATGTCGATGTCCATGTGCTCTAAGTTACGCAGCACGTGCGGTGTGAAATCAAAGGTTTCGGTGTTTTCGGCGCTGTACTGCTCCGGGCGCTCGGGGTCGCGCAGAAATTCAGGCACTTCGGTAGCGCGTACCTTACCCGGGTGAGTGCGGCTGGTATGCAAGAAAGTACCACCGGTACGGTCAATTTTGCGCACGGCCAGCTTGTCTAACTCCATGCGGCAGTTGTCATAACTGCTGGGGTCACCGGGGTTGTACCAGAGCAAACCGCCCCAGCCACGGCGAATGCCGATGACACGGTAGCCTTCGTCAATCGCCCGCACGACCACGGCCTTGATTGCCGGGTTGAGGCCGGGTACGTCCCCACCGCCTGTTAAAATACCAATGGTTTTAGCCATCCTTTACCTCCTTTGGTAAAGCCCTAAATCTAAATTTAACGTTAGCTTTAACGGTGCTTTACCATGTGAACGTTTTCGCCAGCCTATAGATTAACCTGCTAGGCTCACTCTGACAAAGTTATCTTTGCCCTTTTGCAAAACGACGGGATTATCCAGACTGACCTGCAACTGGATATCGGTAACCTGCTCGCCGTTGAGCCTTAGGCCGCGATTTTGCACGAGCCGCCGGGCCTCACCGTTGGAGCTAGTCAAGCCAGCCAAGGTGGCAAGCTTGCATATCCATATGCTGCCATTGGCCAACTCGCTTGTCGGCAGCACGTATTCGGGCAGGTCGTCCGGGATGCCTCCTTTGGCTACGTAGTCATAACGTTTTTCAGCCTGGGCAATAGGTTCTGGGCCGTGGTAGATGCGCACTAATTCCCGCGCAAAGACGCGGTGGGCCTCTTTGACGTCACCTGTAATCAATGCCTTCATCTTTGCTAAATCGAGTTGGGTACATAGTTCGCTGTATTGATGCAAGAGTTCGTCGGGAACTTGCATGGCCTTTTTGAACATCAGTTCGGGGGGTTCGGTGATGCCAATATAGTTGTTTAGCGACTTGGACATTTTCTCGACGCCATCAAGTCCGACCAGCAGGGGCACGGTCAAGACCACCTGGGGTTTTTGTCCATATTCGCGTTGCACGTCACGTCCTACCAGAATGTTAAAGAGCTGATCGGTACCGCCCAGTTCGATATCTGCCTTAATAACCACTGAATCATAAGCCTGGGCCAGCGGATAGAGAAACTCATGGACGCTAATAGCTACTCCGCTGCTGTAACGGGTCTTAAAGTCTTCACGCTCGAGCATCCGTGCAACGGTATAAGTAGCCGAGAGTCTGATGAGTTCGTGAAAATTCAGGAGCTCGAGCCACTTAGAGTTATGTACAATCTCAAGTTTTTCTGGATCAGTGTCTAAGATTTTAGTGGCCTGGGCAACATAGGTCTCACCATTTTTGCGGGTTTCTTCTAAGCTTAGAGCCGGACGCGTCTTGGAGCGACCAGTGGGGTCACCAATCATGGCGGTAAAATCGCCGATAATCAAAATAACTTTATGACCCAAGTCCTGAAATTGCCTCATTTTACGCAGTACCACCGCGTGGCCGATGTGCAGATCAGAGCTTGAAGGGTCAACGCCCAGTTTTACTCTAAGGGGTTTGCCACTTTGAGCTGAGCACTTAAGCTTTTCAGTGAGCGCGTCTTCGGAATGCAAATGTTCGGTACCACGTTTGATGATCTTTAGACTTTCGCTTATGTCCATTTAACTACCTTCTGCGTAATTCACACAATTCAAGAAAGAGATTTAAAGCTAAGCAAGTCGCTCATAAAAGTAAAGCGAGACCTCGGAGCGTAGCGACGCAAGTTGCTTTATTATGACCCCTTAGTGGGTGTTTGCGTCAAACTGTTCTTGGCT
>JASBUK010000018.1 GCA_030147925.1 Trueperaceae bacterium | reverse complement strand
TTCAATAACACTTTAAGACAACGTTGTTCGCGCTTAGTCAGGAAAACACTCTCTTTCTCCAAAAAACTCCAAAACCATATTGGTGCTATCTGGTTCTTCATCCACCACTACAATCAATCATTACCTTTATAGGTCTACCCGCGTATTCGCTGACGGTCATAACTGTCATGCTTTATGGTACAGTCTTGTACGTTGCCATACGCAATCACAATATGCCCAGAGGCTTTGATAGCGGATGCCTTTTATAAGAGCTTAAGCTTTGCGCAAACGCATTAGCACCAAAAACAAACCCGCTCCAATTAAAGCCCCAACCAGTATAAAAGCGTTACCAAGACCTAGCCAGGCCGCGGCCAGGCCGCCAACTAAAGCCCCAAAAGCATAACCCCCGTCACGCCAGAAACGGTAAATGCCCAGCGCCGAGGCCCGCCAGTGACTTTCAGAAAGATCGGCTACCCAGGCGATAAGCGTCGGATAGACCATGCTGGTACCTAAGCCCAGCAGCAGTGCCGCGGCAATTGCGCCAAGATAGCTGCTCCATAGCCCTAGTCCCATCATGCCCAAGCCCTGCAGTAGCATGCCGCTAAAGATGAGCGGGGTTCGCCCCCAACGATCGGAGAGCGGGCCAAAAACAGGTTGGCCCAGCGCCCAGACAAGCGGATAAAGTCCAGCGATAAAGCCAATTTGCGCCAAGCCGAATTGCCGTGCGGCTAGCAGCAGCGGCAACAGACCCCAAACCACACCATCTTTGAAGTTGGTCAAGAGGCCAAAGAGGCTGGCGCTGCTAAGCCCGGCATCCTTAAAGCTCACCCGGTCAATCATGCGCATTAGTGCCAGCGGCCCTGTGGCCGCTTTGACTACGCCGGTTTCGGGTACTCGCAAGGACAGTGCTAAGCCAAGTATTGCTAGACCGAGACCTAGATAGAACGGTTCGGGGCGCAAGTTACTGACCGAAGCCACATAGGCGGTGAGCATGGCCAGCAGACTGACGCCAAGATAACCGGCCAATTCGTTTATGCCGCCGGCAAAGCCGCGACGGTGCACAGGCACGAGGTCCACCATCATGTTGACGGTCATCGACCAGGTCAGTGCCTGGTTTGCACCCAAAAAGATATTGGCCACAATCACCCAGGCCCAGCTAGGTGCATAAATAAGTAGTAGCGGCACGGGTAGTGCCAGCAGCCAGCCGGCGATGAGAACACTTCGGCGGCCCAGCTTATCGGCCAGTAAGCCGGCGACTAGGTTCATGAGGGCCTTGCTCAGGCCAAAGCTGATGATAAAGGCCAGCGCCGCCGCAGAGCGCTCGAGCCCAAAAATATCAGTGGCTAAAAGCGGGATGATGCTGCGCTCGAGTCCCACCATGCCACCCACAAAGAGGTTGAGAACCGCCAGCAGCCAGAAAGTAGTTGCCGGACTTCTAACAATTTGATTTTTTACCATTTTCACCCTTAGCTTTAAGTTTCAAAAGTTAGTTCTATTTGCTGACCAGAGACTTCCGCTGGCTTGCTACCCCTTTGCTGCGAGGATTAGCTGCCGATGGGGGTGGGGGCGTTGTAATCGAGATGGATATTAGCTCCTACAATGGGCTCCTAAAACCAACGTCTTAGCCAATCCTTCTCAAACAGCAATTTCGCTGCGTGCCAGTGAGGGCCAGGGGTGAACATTTTGACCTGAGGAGTGGGTTCGCCATAGAAGTCCCCGCGAGCGAAGCCTGCCCGGCGGTCTCCTAGTTCTATAAAGCACTCTCCGTGACCGCTAAAGTGTTTAATTTCGCCTTTGCCTGTGATCTCTCGGGCGATATTGTGCGCGACGACCTCGGCTTGCGCATGGGCGAAGACGCCGGCTTTGGGTAGCGGTTTGCCCATCGCCAAGGGGATGCCGGTGATGTCACCGATGGCATAAGTACTGGGATGTCTCGTTTCAAGCGTGTAGCGATTTACACTCACCCAGCCGCCCTCAAGGGCCAGCCCCGACTCTGCTACCACGCGGGGGACCCGGTGTGGAGGAACATAGGCTAAGAGGTCATAATTTGCTTTATGTCCGTTGCTAAAGTGCAAAATGCGAGCTTCCTGATCTACCTGACTAAGGTGATGATCAGGATGATAGTCAATGCCCTTCTTTTCCACGAGTCTTCGCACTGCCGCCGAGAGTTTGGGACCGGCGACACCCATCGGGCCGGGCTCGGCGGCATAAAGATCAAGCTCAACTTCATTGCGGATTTTGCGCTTGCGGCAGTCGTATTCGAGCAGCAGGGCTGCCTCGTAAGGAGCAGCGGGACATTTATAAGGTGTGGAGGCAACGACCACGGCCAATTTGCCCTCCCGGAAATTCTTTAACGCCCGACGCAAGTTTTCTGTACCTTCGAGATCGTACAGGTTGTAACCCGCCTCGCTTAAACCCGGCACGCTACCCGGGTCAAGCTCGGTGCCGAGCGAGATTACTAGATAGTCGGCAGTGAGAGCCTGCTCGTTTACTACAATGCTGCGAGTTGCCGGATTAAGGGCGCTTATCTCTCCTTGAACAACCTCTATACCTTTACGCTCTAAAACAGCAAGATCGCGGCTTATCTTTTCGGCTTGGCGCAAGCCGGTCATCAGCCACAGTAAAGAGGGATAGAACAGGTGTTTGACGGCGCGATCAACCACTATGATGCGGTGCTGTTTAGGGAGCCCTTTGCGTAGCTCGTTAGCTGTTACCAGTCCACCGACGCCACCACCTAGGATCAAAACAGTTTTGCTTTCAGTTGCCATTATAGCCTCCTAAAAAACGAGTACTTTGTCTGCGTTAACTGTCCAGTCGCTTAGTTCCTCTAATGTGCTCTTATGTACCCCTGCCATTAACTCGGCTTCTTCTAGGCCGCGGGCTTCCATACAGATACCGCAGGCGCCTACCGGAATAGCGTGTTTGATGAGGCCTTTAAGCATGCGCTCTAGGTTGTAGTAGCCATTTGGTACTTTTTGTCCTGCCTTGGCGCAACTAACGCCATCTGCCAGCAGGAAGACTTTGAGCTCGAGCCCTTCATGCTTGCGCAGGGAAAGAGCCAGGCGCAGAGCATTAAAAGAACGTTCGGTGCCATAGGGTGGGTCATTGAGGATGATTAGATATTGCATGAAATACCTCCGGGGTATGACTTAGCCAAAGCGAACCTTGGCAAACACTGTGGGGTCTTGTACGAGAAGGGGGCTACGCGCCCGGAAAGCCTCGGCGTAACGCACGCCAACTAAGCTGCCGACATAGCGATCTTCAGCGCTGTAGCGCTCAAGGAGTGTGGCTTGATCGCCACTGAATACAGATTCGTAGGCGGCGAGCGAGGCCAGTTTATGTTCGTAGACCTCGCTGACATCCACGGCGAAGTCAAAACGGTCCCAAGGAGCCTCCATGCGGCAGTGACCGAAAAAGAGACGCTCAATTTCGTGAACGCCCGTATCGGCAAGCGTTTCTGCTCCGGGCACCTCATCCCATTTAGGCAAGCGGGCAAAAAAGACGGCATTCACAACGATGTCGGTAATGACCTTGTGGTCAGGGTGGACGCCCTCGCCTTCGGTGGTAAAAACATAGCGGGGACGGTAACGCCTGATAAGCGCGGCTACGTCTAAGCGTGCTTCGAGACTGTCTTCAATAAGGCGATCCTGAAAACCCAGGATCAGCCGATCCACCCCCAAAATTTCTGAAGCCCGCTCAGACTGTTGGCGGCGTACGCCGACAGGGGCGTGACGGCTGGGTTCGCCATCACACAGGTCCACGAAGAGCACGCTAAGCCCTTGATTGACAAACTTTTTAGCAGTTCCTCCCATGACCACCTCAAGATCGTCTGGATGGGCGCCAATAGCTACTACATCGTAGTTGTCCCGCATCAGATATTAACTCCCTCGTCTTGCTCTATAGGCAGGCCCGCCAACTGCCAGTCGGGCAGGCCGTCTGCGAGGCGACGCGCCCTAAAGCCGAAGGCTCTGAGTTTTTGCACGGCTTCTAAGGCCAACACGCAATAAGGCCCACGACAGTAGGCGATTACTTCCTTGTCCTGGGGCAGTTCACGCAGTTGTGTTTCTAGCCTTGCCAAAGGGACGGATTGCGCGCCGGAGATGTGCCCCACCTGATATTCGGCTTCCGGGCGCACGTCCAGAACTATGACGTCTCTATCCTGCAGGCGTTTTAGCAGCTCACCGGCGCTAAGCGGCCTAAGGCTATCCTTGTCACGCATAAAGTCGTTCTTGATGCGCTCTATTTCGGCCAGCCTCGCCTCGCCGAGTTCGCGCATGGCCTGCCAGACACGAAACACGTTTTCATCGGCCAAGCGGTAGTAAATATGGCGTCCGTCGCGGCGCTGCTCTAACAAGCTGGCACTCCGCAAGACCTGAAGGTGCTGCGAGGTGTTGGCGATAGATAACTCGGCTTCTTTGGCGAGTTCTTCGACGCTAAATTCACGTTGCGCCAGCAGATCGATAAGCTCGAGCCGGTGAGCATTAGCCAGGGCTTTAGTGATGCGGGCAAATTGTTCGTAGACTTGGTTCTTGAAAGTTCTGCTGTCTATAGATGTCATATACTCAATTATTCTATTGAATATATGATTATGTCAAGCTTCTTGAATAAAACCAGCCAAATCACTCACAATTATCAACATTGGTCTATTAAGCTTTGCTAGTCTGTCACTATGGCAATCGATCTGCGGGACCCGAGAAATTATTTCAACCGGGAATTGTCCTGGCTCAAGTTCAACGAGCGCGTCTTAGAAGAAGCTAAGGATGAGAAAAATCCGCTTTTAGAGCGCTTAAAATTTCTGGCTATATTCACTACCAACTTAGACGAATTTATGATGATTCGCTATGCGGGCCTAAAGGAGCAGGTGGCTGCCGGGATTGTCAAACGTACCGCAGACGGCATGAGGCCCAGCGAGCAGTTAAAAGCCATCTCCAAATGCTTACACCCTATAGTGGCACAGCATCGCCGAATTCTGGGTGAAGACATCTTGCCCAAACTCAATCAATATGGCATCAGACTCTTAGCCATAGAAGAGCTGTCTGAAAAGGATAATCAGGCGGTTGAACAGTACTTTACCGACGAGCTTTTCCCAGTTCTTACCCCCTTGGCCGTCGACCCAGGCCACCCCTTCCCGCGCTTGCCCAATCTGAGCTTTTCACTATTGCTCGAGCTCTTCGACCCCGTAGAAGGTGAGAGTAATATCGCCGTGGTGCAGGTGCCCAATGTCCTGCCGCGTTTTTTTCACCTACCGGGTGAAGGCCCCCGCTTTATCCTCCTTGAGGAAATTATCAAGGCCAAGGTAGGGGCGCTATTCCCCGGACATAAGGTTAGACTGGCCCATGAGTTTCGCTTAACACGCAACGCCGACATTGAGATTGCCGAAGACGAGGCGGACGATCTCTTGCAGGTTATCGAGGACGAAATTAGAAAGCGCCGCTGGGGCGATGCCGTTAGATTGGAAGTGAACAGCAGCATGCCCAGGCAGTGGCAGGCCTTTTTGCAGGAGACCTTGGGTTTGCACCAGGATGATATCTATGAGGTTTGCAATTATCTAAACGTAGGCGATTTTATGGAACTCGCACTGCTGGAAATCCCGGAATTGCGCGATAAACCGTTTAACACCCGCCTGCCTAGCGAATATCGCGGCGAGGCGGATATCTTTTCGGTCGTACGCCAGCAGGATGTCTTGATTCACCACCCCTTTCACAGTTTTGATGCGGTACTAAATCTCATCGAGCAAGCTGCCGATGACCCGGATGTTTTAGCTATCAAACAGACTCTTTACCGTGTGGGTAGCCGCTCGCCGGTAGTAGCAGCGTTGGCTAGAGCCGCTGGCAACGGCAAACTGGTGACGGCCTTAGTCGAACTCAAGGCCCGTTTTGACGAAGAAAACAACATCGTCTGGGCGCGTGAGCTCGAGCGTGCCGGGGTGCATGTGGTCTATGGCTTTGTGGGTCTTAAAACACATTGCAAAGCCCTGCTCATTGTCCGCCGCGAAGCCGGTGAGATTCGCCGTTACGTGCATTTGGCCACCGGTAATTACAACCCAGGTACCAGCACCATCTATACCGATTTTGGTTTTCTTTCTAGTGATCCCGAGCTTGCCGCCGATGTTTCGGAGCTGTTTAATTCGCTCACGGGTTTTTCCAAACAGAACAGTTGGCGCAAGCTCTGGGTGGCGCCTACCACACTGCGCTCACAGATTATGGCGGCGATAGAGCGCGAGGAGGCTCATGCCCGGGCCGGTAAAACGGCCAGAATCATTGCCAAGATGAATTCCCTGGTTGACCCGGAGGTTATTCGGGCGCTTTATCGCGCCTCACAGGCGGGCGTAGAGATTGACCTGATTATTCGTGGTATCTGCTGCTTGCGCCCTGGTGTAAAAGGGCTGAGTGAGAACATTCGGGTGCGTAGTATCGTGGGTCGTTTTTTAGAGCATTCACGTGCTACCTATTTCTATAATGACGGGGCCGAGGATATTCATCTGGGTTCTGCCGACTGGATGCAGCGCAACCTTAACAACCGCATAGAAGCGGTGTTTCCCGTCGAAAACGAAAAACTCAAGAAAAAAGTCATGGGTGTGCTGGACCTGATGCTGCGCGACAATGAAAAAGCTCGAGAGCTTCAACCAGATGGTTCTTATAAGCGGGCCAAGCGTCAGCCGGGCCAGAACCGCCTCAATGCGCAAGCGCGTCTATTAAAACTTTCCGCCAAACGTTTGGCACAAATAGGCGAACTACCTGCGCGTAATAGTCTATAAGGTATAGAGCTGGGGGCGTTATATATAGAAGGAGCAGGGAATAAGTTTTTAGTTATTGGTGATTATAGTGCGTTTTAGCAGCGGCCTAGTTCAAGCCTGGAGTGGGCCGCTTGGCGTGCCGGGGGGTGGCAAGTCCTCTTGCTGCGCCGCAAAACCTGCTTGTAAGCCCATAAGATAGGCCAGCTTAATCCGACATTCCGCCCCCTCTTCTACCGTCTCTAGGAATTTCAAGATTCTACGTGCGATGCTAAAGCATGAGCGAAACGTACAAGAGCGAGACCCTGGAGCACTTAGGCTTAGTGGCGGGTATGTTCGACGAGCTGGGGATTGGTGAGCTGGTCGATGCGCTTGTTCCGCAGGACCTAGAGCAACGTAAAATTAGCGTGGGGCAAGCGCTCAAGGCGATGGTGTTAAACGGCCTGGGCTTTGCCAACAGACGCCTGTATCTAACCAGCAGGTTTTTTCAGAACAAACCCACCGAGCGCTTGCTGGGTGAGGGCGTCGAGCCGGAGCATCTGAACGATGACGCATTAGGTAAAGCTTTGGATGACCTTTACGCGTACGGGGTGAGCGAGCTGTACCTGAAGCTTGCCGCTCAAGCCGCGTCTCGTTTGGGCATCACGCCAAAGGTGGCTCATATGGACACGACGAGCTTTCATGTGGACGGCGACTATAACAGCGACGAGCCACCCGTTGAGGACGGGAAGCTGATTCACATCACTCAGGGCTATAGTCGTGACCACCGTCCGGACTTGAATCAGGTGGTGCTGGAACTCATTACTGAGAACCAGGCCAGCCTGCCAATGATGATGCAACCCCTAAGCGGCAATAGCAGCGATAAAGCGACGTTCGAGCAGAGCATCCACACCCACATCAGCCATCTTCAGGCGGATCACGAGCTAACGCTGGTAGTGAGCGACAGCGCAGGCTATAGCAGCGCGAGTTTAAGAGCGTACGAACGGCAGAAGATGTCTTGGGTCATGAGCGTACCCGGCACCCTTAAAGAAGCGAAGGAACAGCTAGCCGCTGCCGACCTTACTACCATGCACGAGCTTAGCGAGGGCTACCGCTATACTCCGGTGAGGAGTCACTACGCTGGCATCGAGCAGCGCTGGTTACCCCGTCTACTCCGAACAGGCGCGCGACCGTGCCCAGAAGAGCGTGGACAAGCTCCTCCTCAAAGGCTCGGAGCAAGAACACAAGGCGTTCGAGAAGCTGTGCCGGACAGGCTTCAACTGTGCTGAGGATGCCGAGCGTGCTTTAGCAGCCTGCCGGAAGACCATGAAGGTCCTTAACCTTCACGGGGTCGAGGTCACTGCCCGCAAACACTTCGCCAGTGCTGGTAGACCCCGCAAGGGTGCCCTGCCAGACGCGATTAAATACTACGTCAGCGGACTACTTGCTGCCACCGTAGCTCAGCGCGAGAGGCTCATTACGCAACACTCCTGTTTCATCCTCGCTACTAACAATCTCGACGAGGACGATTTGAGTGACGCCGACATCCTGGCGCAGTACAAAGGTCAGGCACATGTCGAACGTGGCTTTCGTTTCCTCAAGGACCCTATGTTCTTAGCCAACACCCTATTCCTCAAGAAAGTCGAGCGCATCATGGCGCTGTTAATGGTCATGACGGTGTGCTTATTGGTCTACGCGGCGCTAGAGCACCGCATTCGCAAGACCCTCAAACAGCATGACGCGCGGGTTCCAGACCAGAAGGGCAAACCCACCCAAAAACCAACGGCCAGATGGGTGTTCGAGCTTTTCTTAGATGTTCACCTGTTAACCATTACGATGAACGCCACAACCCTAAAAACGCTCGTGCTTAACCTTCAGGACGAGCTACGAACGCTCCTTGTGCTGTTAGGTCAATCCTATGAACAGCTTTATTCCTGAAGTGGGCAGTGGGGGGGCGGAAAGTCGGCTTAATCATAAAGGTCAGAGTTTCGGCATCAGCCAAGGCTATGCACTCGAGCACATAATCCCGGGTGCCTTCGGGTAACTCTATGGCTTCGATGTCGTCGCCGTGATCCTGGCGCATCTGTTGTAAAAAGACCTCAATGATGTCACGGTTCATAACTGTTCTTCCAACCAGGCAATCACCGCTTCGGCGCTGCCAAGATTCGTGGCCAGCGGCACATTATGCACGTCGCAGATACGCATTAGAGCAGATACATCGGGTTCGTGGGGTTGCGCGGTCAAAGGGTCGCGGAAGAAAATGACCGCTATAACCCCATCCTCGGCAATACGGGCCCCGACTTGCAAGTCGCCCCCCTGCGGGCCGGATAAGAGCCTTTCGACTTTGAGCTGCGCCTTTTGCTCGAGCACACTTCCTGTGGTGCTGGTGGCAATCAGTGGAAATCGACCGAGAACAGCGGCGTGATCTTTGGCAAAGACGGCCAAGTCCAACTTCTTTTTGTCATGGGCAATAAGCGCAAGAGCTTTCATGACCCCAGTCTACCCAAATATGAAAAGGGTGAGTAGAAAGTGGTTAGTAGGAGGTGGAAACTAAGAAGACAGTAAAAAGTGAAAAGTAAAAAGAGGAAGGTGGGGGTTTTCTAAAAACGTTTTTCCTACCCACCACTCACCACCTACTTGCAGTGCATAAAATCCAGTGACCAACCAGAGGGTTGTCAAACAAACCCCTTGTTTCACCAAGCGCAATACACAATTTGTGCTACACCGCCAAATATCGACCCCAATGACGGACTTTTGTCGCTATAGATTATTAGGGATAAACCAGGGCATTTGCCCTTAAGCGCTGCCGAAACAACCCACCGGCTACCAGGACTAACTAAATAGCCCGCTGTAACCAGAGGTTTAATAAATTGCCCCCATTAAGTACAGAACGCGAATCCTCACCATACCCCTGCCGACTGTCGACATGGCCGCTTTGGCGCCTAAGCTATTGGCGTAGTCTTGGCTATTGGCTAAAGGGTGCAACATTGCCTACGGGGATGAAGCTGGAAGCGAAAAGGCGTCGAAGCGTAGGGTGTCAAAGGTAACAAGAGGGTGTTTAGCACAGGTTTGCGCTCTCAAGGCTGCCATACCGGCAGCACCTTGTTCG
>JASBUK010000140.1 GCA_030147925.1 Trueperaceae bacterium | reverse complement strand
AGATTTCTCGGGTCGCTAAATTTGCTTCTCGTTTACTTTTAAATTACCTTCTCGACATCTTAAATTCGGTTCTCGAAGGTCTTTAAATTTGCTTCTCGGATAACGCTAAATTCGATTCTTGAATTTGGGGTAAATATGCACGGGGTCTCAAGCGGGGTTCTGCGCAGTTTAGAGATGCAGTGTTTTGTTTAAATTTAGACGGTGTACCACAATATTGGGTAACACAGTTAGTGAATTCTGCAACGAGGAGTTGCAAGCCCTTGTTTAATCCCGTGTTTGCAGGGGGATTTGTAGGCTATGCAAACGGAAAGCCTAATGACTGTTTAGAAATTGCGAGAACTTACCTAATTGTCCCCAATAGACTGTGGTAAAGTTTTGGGCGTGAGAAGTAAGTGAGTTGAGATATCACTCACCTAAGGACAATCAGGGAGGTTTTAAATGTATCGAGGCAGAGAAGGGCAATGGGCCTTCGTTCTGCACCGACTCTCCGGTGTGGCGCTAGCGCTTTATCTACTCCTGCACGTGCTGGACATCAGCTTGGTGATGTACGGACCGGAAGGACCATTTAACGCATTCTTGGCTTTTTATCATCAGTGGCCATTCCGTGTGGGATTGCTTATGGTGATCGTCGCTGTTATCTATCACGCCTTTAACGGTTTGCGCATCATCATCATGGACTTTACCGATTGGGGTGTTAAGGTACAAGGGCCTTTGTGGTATGGGGTTTTAGCCGTCACTGCCGTTATTGGCATCCCGGTGTTGTGGAAGATTTTACCTGAAATCTTTGGGGGTGCCTAAATGGCGGTTCGTCCTAAGACACTGAACCAGGCAAAGGCCACCTACAGTAGCAACAGCGAGTTGGCCTGGTGGGTATTTATGCGTATTTCTGGCCTGGCCCTGATTTTTTTGGTGCTCGGTCACGTATTCTTTAACAACATTCAAGTTAATGTTGCAGATGTTGATTACGCCTATGTTGCTGAGCGCTTTTCTAAGTCCTGGGTCAAGATATATGACAGCTTCCTCCTGGGTTTTGCCATGCTGCACGGTGCTAACGGTTTGCGCTACAGCATCGAGGATTACATCAAAAAGCCGGGACGTCGTTTCTGGACAAAAACGATTTTGTTTACGGTTGTCGGCATCATTTTTATTCTGGGGGTCATGACCCTGTGGGCTTATAGTTTTGAAGAAATGGGCGAAGCTATTCGCGCCTTGCCAGAAGGTTAAGCCAGAGAGGTAGATAACAAAGCAATGAGTCGAGCACATAAATACGATGTGATTGTAGTAGGCGCTGGCGGCGCTGGTTTGATGGCGGCGCGTTATGCCGCCCAGCATCCCGGCGTATCGGTAGCGGTGATCAGCAAGCTTTATCCGACCCGTTCGCACACCGGTGCGGCGCAGGGGGGCGTTGGTGCGGCACTGGGTAATATCAGCGAAGATCACGCTGATTGGCATGCTTTTGACACCATCAAAGGTGGTGACTATCTGACCGATCAGGATGTGGCTGAAGCCTTTGCCGATGAGGTAATCGAAGCTGTTTACGAGCTCGAGCACATGGGCTTACCCTTTAGCCGCACACCCGAGGGCAAGATTGCCCAGCGTAAGTTCGGCGGACACACCCGCGAATTTGGTAAGAGCGCTGTCGAGCGTGCCTGCTACGCAGCCGATCGCACCGGCCACATGATTTTGCAGACACTTTACCAGCAGTCGATCAAAGACAACGTCACTTTCTTTAACGAATTTCACGTTCTCGACCTGATCATGGTTGATGGCGAATGCCGCGGCGTGGTGGCTTATGATCTGGCCACCGGTGAGTTGCACAGCTTCCAGGCCAAGGCCACCATTATTGCCACCGGTGGTAATGGCCGTATGTTCAAAGTAACCTCTAATGCGCACGCGCTAACCGGTGATCTGATGAGCATTGCCTACCGCCGGGGCATTCCCATAGAAGACCCGGAGTTTTACCAGTTTCACCCCACCGGGCTTTACAAGATCGGTGTTCTGCTCACTGAGGGCGCTCGGGGTGAAGGTGGTATTTTGCGCAATAGCGAAGGCGAGCGCTTTATGGAGCGTTACGCGCCTACCATCAAGGACTTAGCGCCGCGCGACATGGTGTCACGGGCAATGTATTTAGAGATCAGCGAAGGTCGTGGTGTAGGCCCTGACAAGGATTACATCTTGCTTGACTTGACCCATATCGACGCGGAGATCATCGAAGAGCGCCTGCCCGACATCACCGAATTTGCCCGCATCTATCTGGGGGTAGACCCCATTAAAGAGCCGGTGCCGGTGCAGCCTACGGCGCACTACGCCATGGGTGGCATTCCCACCAATATCGATACCGAAGTCATCAGCGACGGTCAAAACACCATTATCCCGGGGCTTTATGCTGCCGGTGAAGTCGGTTGTGTTTCCTTGCACGGTGCTAACCGTCTGGGTACTAACAGCTTAGGTGACCTGATTGTCTTTGGCCGCCGCGCCGGTATCAAGGCCGCAAAATATGCTGCTGGAGCAGCTTACGGCAACTTGCCCACCGATCACCAAGAGGAGTCACGCCGACTCATCGACAAAGCCCTAAACGGCTTGGCTAAGGAAAAAGTCTCCCATCTACGCAAAGAACTTCAGGACAGCATGATGGAAAATGCCAGCGTTTTCCGTACCGCAGAAACTTTAAGCAAACAAGTAGAAAAACTTAAAGAACTCAAAAAGCGCTATCAAGACATCGGTGTCGAGGACAAGGGCAGTCAGTTCAATACCGAACTCTTAGAAGCAATCGAACTGGGTTTCTTGTTGGATAATGCCGAACAGCTTGTGCATGCGGCGCTTGATCGTCAGGAGTCGCGCGGGGCGCACTCGCGCGAGGATTATAAAGAGCGCGATGACGAAAACTGGCTTAAGCACAGCCTGGTTTATAAAGATGGCGACGGGGTTCGTATTGACTACAAGCTGGTGACTTTGGGTAAATTCGAACCCAAGCCCCGGGTTTACTAAAAGAGGCATGCTATGCAAGTAAACGTCAAAATCAAGCGTTTTAATCCAGAAGCCGACAAACGTCCTTACTGGGCAGAATACCAACTCGAGGCCAGACCCACAGATCGCGTTTTAGACGTTCTTAACGAAATCAAGTGGGAAATGGATGGCAGCCTTAGTTATCGCCGCAGCTGTGCACACGGTATCTGCGGCAGTGACGCCATGCTGATAAACGGCGTCAACCGTCTGGCCTGTAAGATTCTCGTTAAAGACTTAGGGGCGGATATCCGTGTCGAGCCTATTCGGGGCTTAACGGTTCAAAAAGACCTGATTGTAGACATGGAGCCGTTCTTTGATGCTTATAAGGCCGTGTTACCCTTCTTTATCAATGACGATCCGGCTCCGGCGGCGGAGCGTTATCAAAGCCCAGAGGATCGCGAAATTTTTGATGACACCACCAAGTGCATCCTGTGCGCGGCTTGCACCACCAGTTGCCCGGTGTTCTGGACCAATGGCCGCTATTTAGGCCCTGCCGCTATCGTGAACGCTCACCGTTTTATCTTTGATTCACGTGATCAGGGTGCGGATGAACGTCTGCAGGTGCTCAACCAGCCCAATGGCTTGTGGCGCTGCCGCACCGCCTATAACTGCACCGAGGCCTGCCCGCGCGATATCCCCATCACCAAGGTGATTGAGGAAGTCAAGCGCGAGCTTTTGTGGCGTAGGGCCTAGTGCTGCTGCACAATCAAAAGGGGACGTTATAACGTCCCCTTTTTTATTCCTGCTTTAAGCTCCCGTGACGGTTTCTTTGGCTTCAAACAGGCGGTTATATTCGCGCGGCAGCCGTTCTTGCCAGTTGCGCCGGTGGTATACATAAGCGGCAATAAGCGGAAAAGTCACGGTTGCTTCGCCATAAACCATCTGCTCGAGCGCAAGATCGACCTTGCCCCAGGAGTTGGCTTCTTTGAGCGTGCTACCCGAGAGTGCGCCGTCACGCTCATCAGCCACGGTCAGCTGCACGGCGTATTTGTGCATGGCTACCTCGTGCCCTAAAAACTCCGCCGAAACGACGATGTCTTGCACAAAATTCTTAGGCACGCCGCCGCCAAGCATAAAGATACCCGTGCTGCCTTGCTCAATCTTGATTTGAGTCAGTTCACGGAAGTCTTTGACCGAGTCAATTGAGACGTGCGCCTCAGGGTGTTTGGTCTGATGAAAAACCAGGCCAAAACCTGCCGAGCAGTCGCTAAAGGCTGGCACAAAAATAGGGATTTTGCGCTCATAGCACTCGCGCACAATGGAGTCTTTACCCAGTTCGTTTTCTTGCAGGTACTTGCCCATGGCCATGATGAACTCGCGGCTGCTGTAGGCCCCCGGAGGCAAAGCGTCGGCAATTTGGCGGATGGTGTCGTCACAGACACGCAATTCATCTTCGTCAATATAGGTGTCGTAAATGCGATCAATCATCAGCTCGCGCAGCTCGTTGTCGCTGGCAAAGGGATCGCCCTGATAGTGCCTGAAACCCAGCGCCTCAAAAAAATCCTGATCGACTATGTTAGCGCCGGTAGCAACTATGGCGTCGATCATGTTGTGACGAATCAGGTCGAGGATGACTAGCTTTTGGCCTGCTGAGACAAGGCTACCGGCCAACGTTAAGATGATGCCGGCGTCTTTATCTCGCACCATCTGGTCGAAAATTTGGGCGGCTCTAGCAAGATTGCGTGCCTGGAAAGCGGTTTTGCCCATTGCCTCGACCAGCGGAACCACATTTACTTCTTTGATGTCGATATGTTCAACGGTATCTTTTAAAAAAGCGGACTTTTGCATCTTATTCCTCCTGGCAGACAGTTTGCTGCTTAGCCGCGGCCGTTGGATTGATGAAAAAGAAAGAGGCCACGCTTAGGGATTATTCCCTGTGGAGCCTACGACCTTTAATGTGTTCGTGTGTTCCAAATTGATTTTGTTTGAGCCGCTAAGTAACGTCTTTAAGAAAATTCACGAAGCAAAAGTCAATTTGCGCCACACTGTTATAAATATAAATGGCCGCCACCTATACTCCCCGTGGCTAACGCGCTTATCATGCGGCAAGCGGGCGTGGTAAGTCAAGTCTTAAATGGGTTAGCATCACTACTGACTAGGAGATTTATGAAAAAACACATTGTTGGTGCTTTACTTTGCCATCCCGATGGCCGTGTTTTGCTCCATCACCGTGACAACAAAGCAGGGATTAGCAATCCTAATAAGTGGGCGCTTTTTGGAGGTGCTGTTGAAACCGGTGAAAGTTCTGAAGAAGCCATACTGCGTGAGTTGCAAGAAGAGTTGAGTTTTGAGCCTTTGCGCTACCATCACTTTGTCACTATGCACAACCAGCGGTTTTTTTATGATTTTTATTTAGCACATATCGACAAGCCGCTTAACGGGCTTAGGTTGGGCGAGGGCCAGGACTTTGCTTATGTTGAGCCGGAGGTAGCACTAAGGAGTTTAGACTTGAGTGCTGGTGCTCGAGCCACGCTAGAAATGCTGTTAATATATCGGCGTTATCGTCAGGGGAAGGGCTTAGCAACGGTCATTGATTGATACAAAACTATAATGGGTAGCAGGATAAAGAATGATAATTAGGGAACGAAGGTTGAGTTTTCCCTCTTAGACTGAATCCGATTAATTCCTTAAGCGTTATGAAAGGTACTCAGTTCGATTCTACTAGTTCCACTCGCATTAAAAAGCCGAAATTAATTCGACTTTTTAACGGAATGGGTATTAAGGAGTAAAACCATGAGCACAAAACAAAGCGAACGCATAGAATTTAAAGCCGAAATCAAACAGGTCTTAGACATTCTCATCCACTCGCTTTACACCGAGAAGGAAATCTTTTTGCGCGAGCTTATCTCCAATGCTTCGGATGCTTTGCACCGCTTTAAGCTCGAATCGCTAAAGCAAGCCGAGGTCTTTAGCCCCGGGCTCGAGCTGGGTATTTGGTTAGAAGGCAAGCCCCAGACACGCAGTCTGATAATCAGAGATAGCGGCCTGGGTATGACTGAAGAAGAAATGGTCGCCTATCTTGGCACCATTGCCCATTCGGGGGCAAAAACTTTTATCGAGACAATAAAAGAACTCAACCAGGGCAAGGCAGGCTCCGCCGCTGAAGTGATCGGGCAGTTTGGGGTGGGTTTTTACTCACTCTTTATGGTTGCTGACGAAGTGACAGTGACTTCACGTTCCTTTAGACCAGATGCCGAGGCTGCTTTTTGGCACAGTGACGGCCAGGGCAGCTACGAGGTCGGCCCGGCTGAAAAAGCAGAGCGAGGCACCACCATTGAAATAAAGTTAAAAGAAGACGCCCAGGAGTTTGCAGACAACTCCCGTTTGCGTAATATTGTCAAGACTCACTCGGATTTTGTGGCCTTCCCAATTTATTTACCAGCAGAAAAAGAAGACGAAGCAGCTGAGGACAAGCCCAAGTGGACGCAGGTCAACGAGCAGACGGCGTTGTGGCGCGAGAGCTCCCGGGAGCTTAAAGAAGAAACTTACCAGAAGTTTTATCAGCAACTCACTTTCGACTTTGACAAACCCTTACGCACCATTCACTTCACAGCAGATATGCCGATTCAGTTTTATGCGCTGCTTTATCTGCCGTCGCGCAAGGATTACCGGATGTTCCGTCAGGACGAATACGGTCTTAAACTCTATGCCCGCAAGGTACTGATTCAGGAGAATTTCAAAGAACTCTTACCACCATATTTGCGCTTTCTCGAAGGAGTGGTGGATTCTGAGGATTTGCCGCTCAATGTCTCGCGCGAAACCGTGCAGGCCACGCCGGTGGTTCAAAAGATCAAAAAGGCGCTCACCGGGCGTGTGGCCAGCGAATTGGGGAAAATGGCGCAAGAAGAACCGGAAAGCTATCGCCGCTTTTATCAGGAATTTGGACAGTTTCTTAAAGAGGGCATCGCCACCGATCATGAAGCCCGCGAACGTTTTGTCGATTTGTTGCGCTTTAGCTCGAGCAACAGCGAAAATGCCGACGACTGGCTGTCGCTGGCGCAGTACGTTGACCGAATGAAGCCTGAGCAGCAGGAGATTTACTATCTGCTGGGTGATGATTATGCGGTGCTTTCGCGCAGCAGCCACCTCGAGTACTTCAAAAAACACCAGCTTGAAGTGCTTTACCTAAGCGACCCGATGGACAGCTTCATGCTCATGGGTTTAAGCGATTATCAGGGCAAAGCGCTAAAAAACATCGACGATGCAGATCTGAATCTGTCCGAAGAGGCCCAAGAGGAAGACAGCAGTCTGACTACTGACGAGTTTGCGGCACTGCTGGCGAAGTTTAAGGAGGTTCTGGGCGACACGGTTGCCGACGTGCGCCAGAGCAAAGTCTTGACCGATAGCGCCGCCCGCTTGGCTAATCCGGCTGGGGGGATGGCGAGCAGCATGCAACGGATGCAGCGCCTCATGGGGCAGGAACTGGCGGCGCCTAAGAAATTGCTCGAGCTAAACCCTCATAACGAGCTGATTAAAAACTTATCGGCACGTTTAGCCGCCAACTCCGACGATGCGCTTTTGCCCGCGCTGATAAGGCAAATATACGACAACGAACTGCTTATGGAAGGACTTCACCCTAATCCAGCCGAGATGATTCCGCGCATTCAAGAGTTGATGGCGGAATTAAGCAAGAAGGCTTGACTTTCTACTTTCCTGTTTGGGACAGCTTCGTGCTAGAAGGTTATCACCTGATAACCGTTGACAATCAAGTTTCTTATACTCGGGTGGTCGTCAAAATCGCTTAGTAGTTTTATGCCGGTGGCCTGCACTTGCTCTTTGGCGCCAAAAGCAGCCGAACAATAACTGCATACTCCCTCGACCTTGTCCTTGACCTCCAGCCAGAGCGGGTGTCTACGGTGCTCCGGGTTGTCGAGCACAGGAACCCAGCGGGTGCCGGCGCCGTCAAAGATAATGACGACCTCGTCACCGGCCTCCTTGAAATCCTTGGCTACTTCCAGGGCATTTACGACCCGGCCCAAGTCTGCGTGCGTTTCGGTGTCGGCAAGAACGACAACTGCAAGTTTAGCCATAAAATCACCTCAAGCTCTATTTAGACATGTCTTGAGACCAGGGCCTGGTCAAATGGCTTACCCCGCGCCTTGGCTCTTTACTGTGGCTGCTTTGTTGCTCTGCATTCAGGAGAGGCAGGATTTGTGGCAGTACGCTGGTTTTCCCCTGCAAAGCAGGCTACGGGTCATACTACGTAGCATGGAGCTTTGCCTTGTGCCCTTGATGGGGCATTTTCACCTTCGCTTTCCTGGCTACAATGCGGTGAGCGTGCGCGATGTGGTGGCGGCTTCTGCACCAGAAGCCCTGGCCATAACCCCTTTGGCGGCAGGCAGTTTGGAAAGCCCGGCCTGGCAGGATACGGACGAGCTGGCCTTAGCCATGGCCGTCATACCCTGGGCTGATAGGCAGCGGCTGCCGCTTTATCCGGTATTGGAACCCAGCCCCGACCCGACAGCGCTACGCGACTTTCGGCGCTATCTTGAACAATATCCTGGGGCTCAAAGTCTGCTACTTGAAGTGGACGAAGCGCTTAGACCCCTAAATGCTCTCTTGGCCGAATCTCTTAATTTAGAGCGTATTTACAGCGAACTGTTGCCGCTTTTGCGACAGTATCAGGACTTGCGTGAGCAGCGCTTCGAAGATGGCCCCGGCACCGATTGGTTGCGTCAGCGCACCGGGGTGATGGCGCAGCGGATTCTGGCGCTGTCACAGCAGCGTGTCACCGTGCTAACCGGCATCGACCACCTGCCCTTTTTGCAAGAGGCGCTAAAAGACAAGGCCGAGTTGTTGACCACGCCGACACCGGAACCGAGCGAGGAGGCGCTTAAGCGCGGCTTTTTGGATTTTGCTATGCGCACAGATTTGCCCGAGCCCGGCAATGTCATTGCCCGCTTGCGAGATATGACCGAGGTAGAAGCCCGCTACCACGAGGCGAATTTGCTGCTGGCCAACGGACACGCCGCCGAAGCGCTCGAGCTACTAGAAGCCGCCAGCCACGATGACTTTAGCCAACCCCATTTTCTGCCCGGTTATCTGCTTGCGCGCTTGGGGCAACTGCGTGACTTAGCCAAAGAACGCGACGCGGCGCTCAGGGCTTACCGGGGCGTGCTGGCTTTAGACTGGGCGCCGCGTGAAGCGCTGGAGACGGCTCGAGCCGGTCTGGAGGCGCCGTTTACAATAAGCGCTAGCCGGGTGAACGACTGATGCAGCTAAAGAAATACAAAAAAGACTTCGACTACTCCTACAGCTTTGGCGTTTTCCCGACGCTCGAGCTGCTTAAACACCGTCCGGGAAATACCCTAAAGGTAGTAGCACACTCCAAAGGTAATATAAGCAGCGGTGTTGATAAGATAAAGCAACTTTGTGCTAAACACGGTATTCCGTTTGAGGTCAAAGACAAATTAGTGGAGCGCTTGACACATAAAGGCAATAGCTACGTTTTGGCAGTCTTTGAAAAATATACTAGTGCGCTTACACAAGGCGCCAATCACCTCATGCTGGTCAACCCCAGCGACATGGGTAATCTGGGTACAATCGCCCGGACGGCACTGGGGTTTAAACTGCGTGACTTAGCTTTGCTCAAACCGGCGGCTGACGCCTTTAACCCTCAGGTGGTGCGTGCTTCGATGGGTGCGATTTTTGCACTGAATATCCGCTATTTTGAAGACCTCGATGACTATCGACAGCACTTTGACCACCAGCTTTATCCCTTTATGCTTGCTGCCGAGCAGCGTTTGGGTGAGCTAAGCTTCCAGGCTCCCTTCACGCTGATTTTTGGGCCCGAGGGCGCCGGATTACCTGCCTTTTATCGGGAAATTGGTCACAGCGTAGTTATTCCGCAGAGTCCGCTTGTCGAATCGCTTAATCTGGCGGTGGCCGTGGGGATTGCACTTTTTGAAGCTAACCGGGCCATCCTCTGATGGTTTTGGCTTTGACAGTTTCAGCTTGGCCGTAAACGGCGCCAAGCAACTTTCTTACGGTACAGCTCGCGCCTCTCCCGCCTAAGCTGCTGGAGCCCAGGGCTGACGCGGGGCGGCCAAATCGTCTAGAGTAAAGGACAAATGCGCAACTCGCTTCCCTTGCTGATTATCTTTGCCTGGCTGCTGGTTCTGTTAGGGGCCTTGTCACTGGGGGGTGTTTATCTGGCTCTGCCGCTGGCTGCCTTTGCCGCCATGCTGGCTATAGCCTGGGGGCGCAGCAAGCAGTCGGCCTGGAACTGGGCAGCCTGGGGTAGTTTATTTTGGGCCTTAGAAGAAACCGTATGGACGCTGGTACGAGGGCTGGACATTTCATCGCTGCTGTGGGCTAGCAATAGTTTTTATATCCTCGGACTGCTCTTCTGGCTTATAGCCTTGCTGAGAATGCCGCGCCGCGCTTTCCCGCGTATCAGCTTAGTGGCTACGCTGCCTATTTTGCTTTATCTCGTGTGGCTGATGCTGCAAAATGTCGGCTTTACTCGTGAGCTGGTCTTTCCTATAGTCGATTTTTCGTTGCTGCTCATAGCCCTACCTCTTATAGAAGCGGCTTTTCGCGGCCAAGCTTCGGAAGGAAGATTGCTTTGGGGTTTGGGCCTGTTGGTACGGGCCCTGGCCGCAGCTTTGTTTGCCTGGTTGGGGCCCGAGGAAACCAATTCGCAGTTGTTTTATCTGCTTTGGGTGCTGGGTTATACCTTTATAGCCATTGGTGCCTGGCTCGAGCTGCGCAATCTTGCCACCGGCTTGTGGGCTACGGCTTATACCCTGCTGAGCTTAGAGATTGTGGTGGGCATCATTTTGGCCATGATTTACAGCCATCCTGCTATACACCTGAGCACCCTTATTGCTACTGCGCTGCTGCTGGGCTATATGCTTTTTGCCAGTGTGATGCTTATTGTGGCGGCTGATCGCAACCAGCGGCGGCGGGCGGAAAAGGAACTGCAGCAGTGGGCGAATTTGCTCGAGCGCTTACTTGGTCTTAGCCCCGAGGCCGGAGCCAACCCCCGAAAAACACTGGTTGAGCTGTTTAAGACCCTGCGAAGCTTTTTCCAAGACTTTCCGGCCTGGATGTCTATGCGCAAGAGCCGCTAGTGATCGGCAGCAGCAAAGGCTATGCTTTCCCGCTGGTGGCAGAGGGTACCGAACTAGGACACCTGTACTTCGAGCGGCGTCCCCAAAGCCCTAACGTGCTTGACGCTGCCGCGCCCATTATCTCCAGCCGTATCAAGCAGGCCCTGGTCCAGGCGCAATGGCACAATGACGCCGTTACCGATCCCTTGACAGGGCTGCTTAATCGCCGTGGGCTCGAGCTGCGTGGTCACAGCCTGCTGGCCCTGGCCCGGCGCTATCAACAAACAGTCAGCGTGGTAATGCTGGACCTGGATCTTTTCAAAAAGGTCAATGATCGCTACGGTCATCCGGTGGGTGACCAGGCGCTGGCGACGCTGGCGCGGGTGCTCAAACGCAATGTGCGCGATGAAGACCTGGTGGTGCGCTGGGGTGGTGAAGAGTTTGTTTTGATTCTCTACGGGGCCAGGCTGGAAAAGACTCAGGATATCGTCAAGCGGATTCACTATGAGCTGCGCATTCATCCGATTTCTCCCATTGACTGGCCGCTGACGGTGTCGGTCGGGGTCGTGGCCGGAGAGGTTCCCCAGGATGAAAACACCCTGATGCAGTGGATTGGCAAAGCTGACCGGGCCCTTTTACGGGCCAAAAAAGCCGGGCGTGACCGGGTCGAGATAGCCGTTAGCTCTGTTCAGACGCTAGGGGACTAGGAGGTTTTCCGGCGGCCAAAAAGCCCGGCGCGGGGCAGCCGCCAGGATTTCGGGTCTAAAAGAACAAAAACAGTGATTATCTCAAGCCGTCCGGCGTACATGTCAAAGGTCAGCAAGGCCCTGCTAACGGGATGCAGGTCAGCGAAGTTAGCCATAGGACCTACGGCGGCCAGCCCCGGTCCAATGTTGCCAATTGTGGCAATAGCGGCGGTAAAAGCCGTGGTAAAGTCGGCGCCAAACCAGACCAGCACCGCGGTGCTAAAGGCAAACAGCCCAATATACAGCGTGATAAACGCAGCTACGGCTCTAAGTACTTCCTCGGGTATAGTGTGTCTACCCACACGTACGGGTAAAATTGCTCGTGGATGTAGTGCCCGCCTGAGTTCGCGGGCAGTATTCTTGCTGATGATAAGCCAGCGCACTACCTTTATTCCGCCGGCTGCGCTGCCGGCGCTGCCGCCAATAAACATCAGCACCAGCAAGATCATTTGGGCTTGCTGCGGCCAGGCGGCAAAATCCACCGAGGCATAACCGGCGGTGGTCAGGATGCTGAGGACCTGAAAAAAACCGTGTCGCAAGGCCGTCCAGAAGGGATAGAGACGACTCAGCGCCAAGGTCAGCAAGGTGGCGGCGATAAGGATGATGCTTAAATAAGCGCGGAACTCGGCGTCACGCCATAAATCTAGGGGGCGGCCAGAAATGGCCCGATATTGCAAGGCAAAGTTGGCCCCGGCAAAAGTCATGAAAAAGACGGCAATCCAATCCAGGGCAGGATTGGCATAGCCTGCAAAGCTGAGACCGTTGGGGCTGAAACCACCGGCGGCCAAGGTGGTAAAGGCGTGGGCGATGGCATCGTAGGCTGACATACCAGCCAGACCATAAGATAAAGCGGCCAGCAGGGTCAGGCCGACATAGACCAGCAAGACGGCATTGGCGGTATTGCGCAGACGGGGGGTGAGGCGCTCTTCGGTAGGGCCCGGGGCCTCAGCAAAAAAAAGTTGCCGTCCGGCAATGGCCAGTTGCGGGAACACCGCGATAAACAAAACGATAATGCCGATGCCGCCAAACCACTGCGTGAGCGAACGCCACATAAACAGGCTTTTGGGAAAGCTGTCAAAATCACGCAGCACCGTGGCCCCGGTGGTGGTAAAACCACTCATGGCTTCAAAAATGGCGTTAAGCGGGCTAAAGCCACCTATCATATAGGGAATTGACCCAAACAGTGGCACAAAGAGCCACAGCGAGAGCACGCCAAAAAGCGCCTCGCGCCGCGTCGGTTCAGCGTTTCTGACGCCAAAGTTTTGGAGCAGCAGGCCGATGACGCCAGAGATAAGTGCAGTGCCTGCAAAGCCCATAAAGGGTTCGCTCAGCCACAGCGCATAACCCCAAAAAAACAGCATGATCAGCGCGAGGCCGACCAAACCGGTGCCGACAATGTAAGGGGTAAAGCGACCACGCATCTGCTAAGCTTACCGTTTCTTTAGTAGATGTCCAAAGTCTAGAAAGTATCTAAACGTTTGCTTCAGCTGTGCGGCGGCGCTCGAGCCAGTGCTGTACCGCCTCTACATTGTCAGGTGTGGTGACGATAAAGAGGTGGTCGCCGTGTTGAATGGTGGTGTCACCCTGCGGGATGATGACCCGGTTTTTTCTCAAAATCGCGCCGATGAGACTCTTTGGTGGCGCACCCAGCTCACTAACCATGCCAACTTGGCACTGATAGGGATAACTTATCTCCATAACTTCGGCACGGTCTTCGATGCTGGCCAAGTGATCCACCTCGTCGAGCTTGAGCCAGTTGAGCACTTCCTGTACGGCGGCGGTGCGTGGCGTCAAGGAGATATCGATACCGACGCGTTCAAATAGCCGCCGGTTGCGCGAGCGGCCCACGCGAGTGATTACCTTGGGAATGCCCAAGTGTTTGGCCAGTAACGACACTAACAAGTTTTTGCCGTCGTCATCGGTAACGGCCACCAGCACGTCGGCATCTTCAATGCGTTCTTGTTCTAATAATTCCAAGTCGCTGCCGTCACCTTGTAAGACCAGTACCTTGGGCAAGAACTGGGCCAGCTTTTCACAGCGCTCCTCACTTTGCTCGATGATGGTGATATGGGCGCGGTCACTTTGCAATTGCTCGGCCACCATATAGCCCACGTTACCGCCGCCGATTATCGCCACATTCAAGCTGCGTTTTTTGGGGGCAAAACGGCTTTCTAGAGCGCGCATGCTTTGTGCCGTGCCCATAAAGACGACCTTGTCCTCCGGGCAGAGCACGGTATTGCCCGAGGGCACCACAAAGCTCTCACCACGAATCGAACCCACCACTAATACGCTTTGTGGCATATCTGCCTCAGACAGAGGCTTGCCGACAAAGGGATCGCCCTCTTCGAGTCGGTACTCCAAGAGCTTGATGCGGCCATTGCCAAAAGAAGCACTTTCCAAAGCTCGCGGCACCCGGACGATATCGACAATCTGATTGGACATGATGCGTTGTGGCCAAATCACCCGGTCAATCACCAAGCCAATGCTTTCCATAGCGCCTTCAGGGGCAAAGGCGTCCAGATAGCGCTGACGGGTCACAAAGGCCATAGTTTCCTTAGCGCCGACACCTTTAGCGGCTAAGCAAGACAAGACGTTGATGTCGTCATTTAGAGTGCAAGCAATAAAGGCGTCGGCCTTGTTGGCACCGGCTTCACGCAGATCCTTGGGATCGGGGCCGTTGCCGACGAAAAAGTGCACATCCATGTTTTCAAAGCCCTGAGCCCGGTTGCTGTCAATATCGATAATGGCGACATTATGTGAGCGCTGTAAAGCTTCTGCGATTTGTGAACCTATTTCGCCCCCACCGACGATTACTACGTTCATGCGCTAAGCATACACAAAGTTTTAGTCTTAACAAGCACCGGAGCTTGCATCTTCACGAGATATTTCTACTGGCTGCTGCCAGCATAAAGAGATATGCTTGTTGACGATCCCCTAAAAAGCCGCAGGGGGTTCGACTTTTAAAGGTGAGCGGGCTAGAACGTAGGTAGCGATAACGATAGAGTGAGAAGAATGAAACAGGTAGCTTGTAGTTAGTAGTCGGTAGTTGATGGGTAAAACCCCTACTTTCCTCTTTCCACTTTTTACTTTCCACTTTAGAAGACGCTTACTATGAAACCTCTACCCAGACAAGCCGTCATAGATGCCCATAAACGTCGCCGGGGTCTTTCGCCCGCACAGCTTATAGCCCTGTCGTTTGCTCTGGCCATTGCCGTGGGCACGGTGCTGCTGTCCTTGCCCGCGGCCCACGCACCGGGGCACAGCATGGGTTTTCTTGACCTGCTCTTTACCGCCACCAGCGCTATTTGTGTCACCGGGCTCATCGTGGTCGATACCGGCACGGCTTTCAGCCCCTTTGGGCAAGTCATCTTATTGCTGCTGATTCAAATTGGCGGCCTGGGCATTTTGACCTTCGGAACCTTGCTGGCTTTAGCCAGTGGACGGCGCATTGGTTTTGAGCAGCGCTTAAGCTTGCGTACCCAGATCAGCGCCCTGCAAGTAGGCGGGGTGGTGCGGCTGATTCGTAACATCTTGCTGCTGACGCTGTTGCTCGAGCTCCTCGGGGCTTTGCCGCTCTACCTGCGTTTTGCCCTGAATCAAGAGCCCCACAAGGCCGCTTTTTCCGCGCTTTTTCACAGCGTCAGTGCTTTTAACAACGCCGGTTTTAGCTTATTTAGCGACAGCCTGATGAGCTTTGCCGCTGACCCGACAATCATTATGACGGTAGCCGTCTTAGTGATTTTGGGTGGTCTTGGTTTTATCGTCATAGCCGATGTCGTGGCGCATTATCGTTCCTCGCGCCGCAAAATGCTCAGTCTGCACAGCAAAATAGTGCTTTTTGCCACCGCTATATTGCTGCTCTTGTCCACCGTCATCTTGTTGGCGCTGGAATGGCGCAATCCCCAGACATTGGCTGACTTGCCGTTTTTTGATAAGTTGCTGGCCGGATTTTTCCAGGCCGTCACCCCGCGTACCGCCGGGTTTAACACCCTTGATTACAGTGACCTGAGCACAGCGAGCCTCCTGCTGACCATGCTGCTGATGTTTATCGGCGCTAATCCGGGTTCCACTGCCGGGGGCATCAAGACCGTCACCTTTTTTATTCTGTTGGGTAGCGCCTGGAGCCTAAGTCGAGGACGCGGTGAGCTTACCGTCTTTGGCCGCCGCATTGCCTTTGAACTGGTCATACGCGCCGGGGTCATTGCGCTTATCGCCATGATGCTTTTAGGGGCGGCTGTTACCGCGCTTAGTATCAGCGATGCCGATAAGAGTTTGTTAGCCTTGGCCTTCGAAGCCGTTTCGGCCTTTGGCACGGTTGGTTTATCCCTCGGCATCACCGCAGAGATGAGCGCTACGGGCAAGATTATTCTGATGCTGCTCATGTATTTGGGGCGTATCGGCCCGCTAACCTTTGCCCTGGCTTTGGTCGAGCAGCAAGCGCGGCAAAACATTAGCTACCCCGCCGAGGAGGTCGTAATTGGCTAGCTTAAAGCTTGATTTGGAGGCGTCATGAAAGCAAAACAATTCTTAGTCATTGGCGCCGGGCGCTTTGGAACGGCCCTGGCCACAACACTCTATGACCTGGGGCACGAAGTGGTGGTGATCGACCAGGTCGAGGAGCATATTGACGCGATCATGAATCGGGTCAGCCACGCCGCCATTGTCGATGCCACCGATGAGGAAGCCTTACGCCAGCTGGGCGTGGGCAATTTTGATCAGGTGATTGTGGCTATTGGCGATGATTTGGAGGCCAACATTTTGGCTACGGTAGCGGTAAAGAGCCTGGGGGCCAAGCGGGTGATAAGCAAGGCCAATACACAATTGGCTGCGCGCGTTTTGGAGCGGGTCGGCGCCGATGAAGTTATCAGACCCGAGCATGACATGGGTGTGCGGCTGGCCAGACAGTTGGCCACGCCCAGCCTGGTTGACGCCTTTAATTTGGGGGAAGAATACGCCGTTATCGAAATCGAGACCCAGGAGAAACTACACGGGATGCTCAAGCAACTGAGGTTACCCAACCGTTTTGGGGTACAGGTGATTGCGGTCAATCGGGCTGGGGCGCTCGAGATTAGCCCCCGGGCGGACTTTGAAATCCTGCCCGATGACCGGGTAGTGCTTATCGGCAGCAATGCCGCCATTGAGAGGTTTCGTAATTATTTAAGCGGCTAGCCGCTGCGCGTTAGCAAAGCGGTCAATAGCGCTAAGCGGTCCAAGGTCTCTGACAAGCGGATGTGTTCGTGCCGGGCGTGGGGACCTTCGCCCACCGAGCCCAGGCCATCGAGTGTGGCTATGCCCAAAGCCGAAGTGAAATTGCCATCGGAGCCGCCACCGACTACGGCCCCCTCAAGCTCAAAGCCCAGGTTGCTCGCCAGGGTCTTGGCCTCGGCAAAGAGGGCTTGGTTGGCTGTGGTTAGCTCGAGCGGTGGACGGTTGATACCTCCTGAGACCTTTACTTGCACCCGGCTGTCCCGTGGCTGATAGCCGCGTATGGCCCGCTCGATGCGCTCGGCTTCGGGGTTTGTCATAATGCGCACATCAACGTTGGCGCTGGCTTGCTCAGCAATCACATTAGTGGCGCTGCCACCCTCGGCCACGGTGAGATTGACGCTGGTTTGGGCGTCGTCGTCGTTTAAGTCTTCGACATAGAGCAGAAACTGGGCTAGCTCGCGCAGGGCGCTGGCGCCCTCTTTGGGGTTGTTACCGGCGTGGGCGCTACGTCCTAAAAATTCTAAGAAAAAATCGCCGACAGCCTTGCGGCCAAGCTTTAAGGCGCCGTCATCCCTGCCGGGCTCGAGCACCAGCACGCGCTCATGCTCACGGGCTAATGTTTCGATGAGCTTTCGGGAGTGGTGGCTGCCGATTTCCTCATCGGAGCTAAGCAACAAAGTTACCGGCCCGGCCAGCTCCAACTTGAGCTTGTCGATAAGAATCTTGGCGTGCAGAGCGCTGCTGATACCGGCTTTCATGTCTAGCACGCCGGGGCCGTAGACGCGCTCACCGTCACGCTTAAAGGGCATTTGTGCCAGCGTGCCCAGGGGCCAGACGGTGTCGTAATGGGCCAGCAAGAGGCTCGAGCGTTCGCCGCTCGCCGCTAAGCGGGCAATGAGTTGATCTCCGACCTCGCTTTGTCGCAGGCGCTCAACTTGCCAGCCGTCTTGCGCTAAGCGCAGTTCCAGATAATCGACTAAGACATTGCCAGCAGCAGCTTCATTTGAAGGCGTCTCAAAGCCAATTAACGTGGCAAGGGTCTTAAGATAAGCGTCTTCCTGAACCTGAGCGGCTTCTCTTAGAGCGGCGTTCATAGCTTTATCCTAACGCGCTAAGCGCGCTAGGCGACAAAACTTCGGCGGTGTACCAAAAATAGTGGGTGGTTAGTAGTGGGTAGTTTGTAGGAAAACCCTCCACTTCCATCTTTTTAGTTTCCACTTTTCACTCGTTTTATACCCAATTTGGGACAGCTTCAAACTTCCACTCCCCCTAAACCTAGAACTTTAGAGCGGTTTCGGCCTCGCTGTGGTCTTGTTGCTCGCTCAAATACTGCGTCCAGAGGCTTTCGGCCAGTTCGCGCACTACCGTTTCTTCGGTGGTGCGAGCATAGGAATAACCCAGCCTTAAGTCACTTGCTGCCAAGGTCGGGTCGTAGCGACGGGCGACCTGATAGCGTGAGAGATAGACCTGGGCCAGCAAGACATCGCGCATGCGCTGTGGTTGCACCGCGTGAAGATCACGCAGGGCATCCCGATAGGCTGTCATGGCGGCGCGCATATCCCCCCGTTCGGCGAGGGCTTTACCGCGCTTGTAGTGCCGGGCTGCATTGTAGAGTAGTTCGCGCACGGTACCGTCCTTAAGTAATTGAGTATATCGCGCTCTTTAGTGTCTTAGCGTATACGACCAGTCACATACTGTCGTCTGGTGTCATGCCGGGCGCTCGGCCAGCTCGGCTCGAGCCCTAGAGTGGCGCGACCTGGTGATGGGAAAGCGCCACACAAAGAAAATCGCCAATAAGAATATCGCGGCGGCAACCGGCCCGGCCATGACCTCGATGCTGTTAACGGTAGTCGGAGCCTGCATGGCCAAACCCTGCTGATAGCCAAAGAGTGAAGCGACCAGGGCATTGGAAAACACCCCCACCGAGCCGGCAATCTTTTGCCCAAAGGTAAACAGAGCATAAACCAGCCCCTCGTGCCGCGTGCCGGTCTTTAATTCGTCAAACTCAACGACATCTGGCAGCATGGCCCAGGGAAAGAGCATAATCGCTGAGAGGCCGATGCCTGATAAGACCGTCATAATGAGCAGATACACAGAAATAGTGCCCGGGGGTGAAAAGCCCACCAGCAACAAGACGCTGAACGCCAGAATGATAAGCCCTAAAATTAGCGATATGCGTTTGCCCAGGCGGGTAGCTAAGGCGGCCCACAGGGGAAAGGCCAGTATCGCCGCGCCAAAGAGCGTGCCCAAGACCAGCGGTTGCTGACCCGGGCTTAACAGCAAGCTGGACTCTAAGAAAAAAGGCAGGATGGAGTTTAGCACCATCAGGCCGATAGTGATGACAATAAACAGCACAAATATCTCGGCAAAGCCGTAGATGGCAAAGGCCGAGCGGTATTCTGCCAGCAGCTTTACCCGGCCAGTACTACGCTGCCTTGTGCTAGCAGGCTCGCGCACAAAACTTGCCATGAGCAAATAAGAGGCCGCCGTTATCGCGCCAAAGATCAGACCCATTACCAGCCAGCCCCAGGCCTGGCTCTGCGCCAGTTCTACCGCGCCGCCAAAACGCATCACGATTGCCGGGGGCGCGGCCACCGCCACCAGCGAGGCAAAAGTAGCAAAGCCGACCCTATAACTGGTGAGGCTGGTGCGCTCGTCGTAATCGGGGGCCAGTTCCGGGGTGAGAGCCATATAGGGCACCTGTACGATGGTATAAAGCAATGAAAAGAGCATAAACAGCCCCAGGGCCAGGGCAAATCTACCGGCGGGCCCAACTTGAGGCAGTAGCCACAGCAGCACAAAGCTGGCACCCAGCGGCACGGCCCCGAGCCAGATAAAACGTTTGCGGCCCCAACGGCTTTTGGTCCGGTCGCTAAATGAGCCCATTATGGGGTCCAGCACGGCATCGAAAGCGCGGCCAATGATAAAGATTACTCCAGCCAAAAAAGGCTCGAGCCCGGCGATGTTGATAAGAAAATACAAGAACCAGGTGTTGATAGCTACAAAGCTTAGCGACGCGCCGACATCGGCCACGCCATAAGCCAGCTTTTCTCCCCGCGATAACCCAATTGTCATGGCGTAGAGTATAACTTCATTAGATGGTTTGTTTGTTTGAAACCTTAGTGAAAACATACAACGAATAACGTTATATGTTATAATCGCTGAGTGATTGTCTCGTTTGCTAATCAAGGTACAGAAGACATCTTCGACGGTATTAGCAGCAAGCTTGCCCGCAAGACCTGCCCACAGCTTCTATGGGGGCTGGCACGCCGTAAACTTGATGCTCTTAACCAAGCCGCCGATCTTAAAGACTTAAGTATTCCCCCTGGTAACCGGCTAGAAGCCTTAAGACGTGAGCGTAGAGGCCAGCACAGTATCCGCATCAACAAGCAGTACCGTATCTGCTTTGAATGGACGAGCAAAGGCCCCGCCAATGGCGAGATCAGTGACTACCACTAAGAAAGGAGTAAACATGAGACTACCCAAAGAACGCCCCCCGACGCATCCTGGTGAGATGCTGTTAGAGGAATTTCTCAAGCCACTCAATATGACTCAAAAGGAATTGGCCGAGCGTGCCCACATTTCTTATCCGCGCGTTAACGAGCTTATCCACGGCAAGCGCGGCGTCACTCCCGACACGGCGCTGAGACTGTCAAAACTGTTCGGGACGACAGCCGAGTTCTGGTTAAACGGTCAACTGGCCTGGGACTTGTGGCACGCCATGAGGACACCTGCGGCACAAGCCATCGAAGAGATCGAGCCAGTCCTGTCATAAAGCCTTTGCTATACTGTAGGCAAGCAAAAAGCAGGGTTAAGCCTGGAGGCGCCGTGGCGTATAGACATATTCTCATAGCAACCGGGGGAGCCAAACACTCGCTAAAAGCCGAAGCCAGGGCGCTTAAGCTCGCCCAGGTGCTGGGTGCTAAGGTCAGCATTCTTAGCGTGGTGCGCCTTAGCGGCGCCGTCGAGGGGGTGCTGTCAAGCTCACCCATAGAGGCGGGTGCACTGGCCGCCCAGGTCTACGAGGACTTACAAAGGCGGCAAGAGGAAGTCCTGCAAGACGCCAAAAGCCGCTTTGAAGCGACAGGTCTTAAAGTACAGACGTTTCTAGATACCGGCAGCGCCGGGCCTATCATCGTGGAAAAAGCCCGCGAACTGAACTGTGATTTGATAGTGCTGGGGCGGCGCAAGCTTTCCATGATTGGAGCGGCGGCGCTTGGCAGCGTCAGCGATTATGTCAACCGCCGGGCCGCTTGTGATGTGCTTATTGTGCATTAGGGCTTTGCTGTGAAGAAATCACGAGCCGACTGGGTTTTGGCGTGTCAAAATGACCTGTGGCAGCACAGAGATTCCTTAAATTTTTACTTTTATTGTCGCTTACCCTCGTAGTCACGCTGGCTCTGGCCCAGAGTGAAGGTGGTGAAAACGCCGCCGACACCAGCGAGCAGCCGCCCCGGCTTACGCTGGGCAGCATCGAGTTCTTGGGGGGCTGGCCGGGTTTTCGCCTTTATGGACTGCGTTTGGGCGCGCAGGTAGAGCAATTTGGTTTTGCCTTAGAAGGCTCATACAACGAAGCCGGTATCTACGCCTCGCTAGCAGGCCGCTATTATCTGCCCATTCCCGGGCCGGTGCCCACTTTTGTCAATGCCGGCGCCGGGATTTTTGTCGATGACCCGGTCTTTTTTGCCGGGGTAGGGGCGCATATTCCGCTGGGTTTAAGCGATTTTCGCCTCAGTATTGAAGGGGGCGCCAGCCGGGTGCTGGTCTTTGATCAGCCGCAAATTTTGCCCTATGCCTCGCTGGCGTTGGGCTATACCTTCATCTTTGACAGCCAGGCCCTAAAAGAAGAGAAAATAGCTGAGCGGCAGGCTAGTACCGAAGGTAGCGGACAGGGTTGTGTGGCCGGTGAACCCTCGGCTAGCGCCTTGCGCTCGAGCTTTGTGAACAGGCTAAAGAGCCGCATCGCCAAGGCCCGCACCACCTATGCCGGCAGCTACCGCGACCTCAGCTACAGCTATAACATCACCGATGTCAGCATCAGTGGCGAGCGGGGCAGGGTCGAGGCGCGCTACCAGGGCTCGGCCACCGAGGTAATCAGCGGCAAACGCGTCAGCGCCAGCGGCACCATCAACGCCAGCTTTAGCTGGACGGGTTGTAGCTGGCGCCTGGAAGACTACAGCTATTGATACAGGAGAGGAGCGGGGCTTGGGGGGTGTTTTTGCCTGGAAACGCGAAAAGCGCCACAGCACTCAGCGGCAAAAAAAGCTATCTTAAACAGGTGGCTTTGCCACGCAGGCGGCGATGAACTTTGTCCCGAATTTGGGCGCTTAGGACAAAGGGAGCCAGTAGCGCAACCGGCCTCTCTTTCTTTGCCCTTCTTGCGCCAAAATAGCTAACCCGCCCAAGGAGGATGAACATGAAACGTCTCAAACTCGCCCTGATAACAGGCTTTCTGCTCAGCGTGCTCAGCGCTTGCGGCGTCATCAAGACCTTCATACCCGAGCAGTCGGTCACCGACCCCCTGGGTATTGACGGCCAGAGCGTCGAATTTACGGTTCGGCAAGTTCCGGAAACCCTGGCCGGGGCCACCATCGTCACCCTGGCCTCGACGACTGTCGAAGCAAATAGCAACCTAGCGGAAGTGCTGCCCGATATTCCCAGTGAGCAACTGCCTCCCGCAGGGCTCGAGCCCGAGAGGCTCAGCACCAAAGTCGGTTTTGGCCCCAACGTAATAATTCGCCTGCCACAGACCGGAACCTCAGGTGTTTTGCCGGACAGTTTCACCCTTAGTGGCCAACGCCTGGACTTAAGCATTGCCGATAACAGCGAGAGCTTTAGCAAACTGCTCGAGCTAAACGAAACGCTGGTTTTACAGCGCCAGGATTGCAGCACGGCGCTGGAATGCAGCTATCAGTTTGCCGACGCAGCCAACGCCGCCGAGTTCATAGACTTGAGCATCAGCGGGGCAGAGTTTGACAGCCTTTACCGCATCATCAGCGCCGGTGGCGAGAACACTGTCACCCTCACAGTGACGCTTAGCGGCTACAGTGAGCCGGGTTTGCCAGAGGGCAGCACGCTTAGTTTCGAGCTGCGCAGCAGCGAGGGGAAGATCGCCTTTAATTAGGCTCTTTTGACGCGTTTGCTTACTGAGTTGCGGCTTCGGCTTTTTGCTGAATTCCAGAATGAACGAAAGAAGGTTAAACGGAAGGGGTGAGAAGTCGAGTGAAAGCCTTGGCTCACTTTTGATAGCATTTGCATCAAATATACCCACAGTGATGAAAGGTCTGCTGAACATCAAGCGGGGTAACAGCAAGGACAGCGTCAGAGAAGGCGAGCATGAGCTCAGGAATAAGTGAGGGTCTAAGCTGTTTGAGGAAAGCTTTG
>JASBUK010000102.1 GCA_030147925.1 Trueperaceae bacterium | reverse complement strand
GATTTCTCGGGTCGCTAAATTTGCTTCTCGTTTACTTTTAAATTACCTTCTCGACATCTTAAATTCGGTTCTCGAAGGTCTTTAAATTTGCTTCTCGGATAACGCTAAATTCGATTCTTGAATTTGGGGTAAATATGCAGTTAACCGCAAACGTCTAAAATGAACTCGGTGAGGGACTTTTTAGCAATGCTTTTCCTACCGACCACAAACTACCTACCACCTACCATTAATCACCTACCACAAATCACTCCGTTACTTTCGGCTTTTTAGGGAATCAATACTATAATCTGTTCATGAAAGCAATATACGATGGTCCACCCGAAGGGCTGGCAGAACGTTTGGGCAAACCGGGCGAATATCCTTATACGCGAGGTATTTACCCGCAAATGTACAGCAGTGGCCGCTACTGGACCATGCGTCAGTATGCCGGTTTTGGCTCTGCCGAGGAATCCAACGAGCGTTACCGCTATCTGCTCAGTCAGGGGCAAACCGGCCTATCGGTAGCGTTTGACTTACCCACCCAGCTTGGCCTAGACCCGGACGATCCCTTAGCGCAGGGCGAGGTGGGCAAGGTGGGCGTATCAATTGCCACCTTGGATGATATGCGCACGCTGCTAAAGGGCATTCCGCTGGATAAAGTCACCACCTCCATGACCATTAACGCACCGGCCATGATGCTTTTGGCGTTGTATATCTTAGTAGCCGAAGAGCAAGGCGTGGCGACTGAGAACTTAGGCGGCACTATCCAGAACGACATCTTAAAGGAATATATTGCGCGGGGAACCTATATATTCCCGACTCAGCCCTCGATGCGCTTAATTACCGATACCTTTGCTTACTGTGCTAAGAACTTGCCAAATTGGAACACTATTTCAATAAGTGGCTATCACATTCGTGAGGCAGGGGCGACTGCCCCGCAAGAAATTGCCTTTACTCTGGCCAATGCCAAGGCATACGTGCGAGCGGCTCTATCTCAGGGTTTAGATATTGATGCTTTTGGCCCGCGTTTGTCGTTTTTCTTTGCCTGTCACAACAACATCTTAGAAGAAGTGGCCAAGTTTCGTGCGGCCCGCCGCATGTGGGCTTGTATTATGCGCGAGGAGTTTGGGGCCACTAATCCCAAGGCTCTGATGCTGCGTTTTCACACTCAGACGGGCGGCAGTATGCTGACCGCCCAACAGCCGGAAAACAATGTGGTGCGCACGGCCTATCAGGCGCTGGCGGCGGTTTTGGGTGGAACCCAGTCTTTGCATACCAATGCCAAGGACGAAGCTTTGGGCTTACCCACACCAGACTCAGCCCGCACTGCGCTACGTACCCAGCAGATTCTCGCCTACGAATCGGGCATTCCTGCGGCCATTGATCCGCTAGCCGGCAGCTATTATGTCGAGCATTTGACCGATGAGTTGGAAGCTCAAGCCAACGACTATCTGAGCAAGATAGAGGCTTTGGGGGGCAGCGTCAAGGCGATAGAGGCGGGTTTTATTCAACAGGAGATCGAGGAAGCGGCATTTCACTTTCAGCGTGAGGTGGAAGCTGTTAATCAGGTTGTAGTTGGTGTAAATCGTTTTGAAATACGTGAGGAGACGTCTACGCCTATTCAGGAGATTGACCCGGCGGTGCAGGAAAAACGCGAGCAGCAGGTGCAGGCTTATCGTCGCAAGCGTAACCAGGCTCATACAGACGCGGCTTTAGCAGAGCTTAAGCAGGTTGCCAAAGGCTCGAGCAACATCTTCCCGGTAGTTTTAGCGGCCTTTAGGGCTGGCGCGACTTTAGGAGAAATCTGTGGCGTGCTCAAGCTTGAGTGGGGTGAGTACCAGGCTTAGAAAGCCTGCTTGACCAAGCGGGCTATCACCGTCACGGTGTTGTCAAGGTAAGTCCTGCCGTCACTCAAAAAGGCTTCCTGGTCAAGATAACCGCCCGACCCAGTGTGTTTAGGTGGCCCTAAAGGCACAAAAGCAATAATTCCTTTGGCCTTGGCCTGATTCCAGCCCGAATAGGGAAAAATCGGCCAGCGACCCGGAAAAAAGATACTGCTTAAGCGCTGCACGCCGTCTTTATCGCCAAAAAGATGATAGAGACGATCAAGCGCTAATATGCCGCTGTCCGCGCTCATCACCCCACCCAGCGAAATAACGCTGATGGGCGCTTCTATCGCTGCCTTTAAGTAAGGCGCTGCGCCAATGGCAATTTGGCCACCGCCGCTATAGCCAATAAGGATGACCGGTAGGCCGCTCTGTGGTAAGTAGCCATGTCTTAGCAGACCGTGCAAAATAATTTCTGCCGCGCCCTGGTTGTAAATAGGCCCGTAACGGCTGTCAGCCGAGACGGCAACCTGCCAGAAATTGCGAATATTGATCAAAAACCCGGCCAACCCCGGCCCTTGTAACTTGCGCTGAAAGGCCCAGCGCCAAAACCAGGCGAAAAAACGCTGGCCCGTTAATGGTTGCTCCGTTACCGAATAGGGGAAAATATCGTCTACTAGCTTGCTGTCCTGTAAATTGACCTTTAATTTCGCTAAAAAGGCAATCTCGCGTTCGGCAAAGGTTTGCCCCGAGACGTTATGAATGCCGGATAAGAACACCACATAATGTTTTACTTTGGTTGAGGTTTTAACCGGGCTGATATCTACCTCTTGATACCTGGGTGTGTGACCATACCAACCGGCCCACCAGCCCAGCGCCTCGAACGGCGCTAACACTCCGGCAATAAAAAAGCCTATAGCGACAATACCGATAAAGATAAGAATGTCAATGGGCGACATCAGTTTTTGTCCCAGGGGCTGTCTTTGAGTAGTTCATTTAGCCCTTTGTGATCGGTCACTAGCGGTACACCGGCGATTCTGGAGCGTAACCAGCGCGCCGACCAGATGACCGGGCGTCCCAGCGTGCGTCGCAAGACTTGCAGTAATAGCCAACCCAGAGCGCTGCACAGCAAGGCCTGCCAGAGACTGAGCTCGAGCGTTACCCGAATCGCCACCAAAATTGCCAGTAAGCTCCACAGCGATAGGGCCACGGCGATACCGTTGCCCCAATAGGGGGTCAGGATAAAAAAACTAAAGAGATAGGGCGCGTAGCCCAAACCAATGGCTTTGAGCACGTCTCTAAAAGCCTGCTGGCGGTCAAAGAGGTAGCCGGCAAAAAGCCAGACGCTAAAGGCAAACAAAGCAAAACCCGCCGTATAAAAGCCAGCGGACAAGGCCAGACTCCCGGCAAAACGGTGTGGTTTGACCCGGTTGGCAAAGAGCACCACGCTTTGTGCCAACGCTTCTGATAAACCGGCCAGCAGCACGATAATCAGCGCGGTTCTTAAACCCTGCGGGCTTGACTGCAGCAGCGCAAAGGGTTCTTCTTGCAGACGGAGCACCTGCGAAATCAGGCTTAGTGGTGAGGGGAGCGGGACTGCTGTATTCATGCTCAGTGTTGTTCCTATGTTCTCTTATCTTGCGTTGCCATGTCGCCAATGCCTGTTGGTTTTAGGTTAGCATTGACGCTTGTGTGCCTGCCGCTAAAGGGTCACGTTGGCCTGGCCCGGGGCTTTGTAAGAATTTCGTAATAAGGACTTACATCGTTTGCTAACTGAAAGCTTGAAAAGTATAAGGAAAAGGGGGATGTTAAGTCTGCTATGAACAAACATCCCCGCTATGAGCATACGCTAGAGGACCTATTCTTGCATGTATTCGTATATGTCGATGACTGGCTCAAAGCCAATGAGGAGCGCTTTGACTTGCCCAAGCAGCAAACGCAGATTGCCAACTACAGCGAACTGTTCACCATTGCCTTGGTAGGTGAGATGATGGCCCAACCGTTTGAATCGGTGTGGTATTGGCTGGTACAGCAAAATCACCAAGATCTATTTCCCAAACTGCCTGAGTACAGTCGCTATCACCGTGTACTTCGTAATGCCGAAAGGCTCTGGGCAGACTTAGCCTGTTCGGTGGTAAAAAAGAGCAAGCTGCCTAAGCTGATTGACAGTAAACCTTTAGCTGTTGCCAAAGGTAAGCGCCAAAGCTGGGCGAAGTTGCCCGAAGCTCGCTATGGTTTTTCCACGATGGGACAGGTCTTCGGTTTCAAACTTCATGCCCTGGTCAACCTTGGGGGTCTGTTTGAGTGCTGGGGTATCGTCCCAGCAAACGAAGCGGATATCACTGTGGCTAGGAGCTTGCTCGAAGGTCGAGAAAACGACGTCATACTGGGCGATAAAGCTTACCTGGGTTCATTCGTGATTACGCCTAAACGTGACAATCAACAGCAACGAAGCCCTGGACTTAAATGGAGGAAACCCGGAACCGGGTAATACTTTGTGCTACACCATCAGCTTAAACAACAGTGGTGATGAAGCTACCGGTACGGTTAGTGTAAAGGACGATATACCGCCGTTTGTGGAAAACTTCCGTTTGTTGAGTATTCCGAGCGGGGCTATTGACAGTTCAACTGCCGCGGGTGCCGGCGCTAACGACACGGGCTTTTTGGATGTTTCCGGTATTTCCGTCGCCGCAGGGGGTTCTGAGCCTATTACGTCGTTTGCTACTCGAATCCGTAAACGCCGTGCCTGACGCATCAATCCTTTCAAGAGTCCCAAACCTGCTGTTTTTTATGTACGTCTAGCACGCTGTTTTCAATAGTAAGCAAACGGGGTAATTCTTACAAATAATCACTTTTCCTCACCCCTAACTTCACGATTCCTGACAGTTAGGGCACAGGCCATAGAGGGTAAGCTCATGATCCTTGACCATAAAACCACCAGGAAGCGTGACGCCTTCGAGCACGGCGACAGGGCATTTAGCCTCAAGTTCAAAGATGCCCTCGCAGCACTCGCAGCGAAAGTGATGGTGGTGGTCGCGCCCGGCTGGTTCGTAGCGGGTACTTTCGCCGGGTAAGTGTACAGCAATGACCTCACCGTTTGCCTCAAGATTGCCCAGGTTACGATAAACTGTTGCCAGGCCCAGGCTGGCTTGCTCTTTGCTGGCAAGCTCAAAGACCTCTTGCGGTGTGAGTGGTCCGGGGGCATGCTCGAGCACCTGCAAGATGGCACGTCTTTGCGAGGTTTGGCGTTTCATGATTGCAGTTTATCAGTTCTTGTTATTAATATTTGATTCCCAAAAGGCAAACTTCAGACTGCGAGAGTTGATAATGGTTATAATTCTTGATTGAGAAGGGTTTTAATAGTCACATTAGACCTTGACAGTCGATTGGATGAGCGGATAGCATAACTACTTGTTGAGAATGAATTCTCATTTGGAAAATAGTATGAAGAAACTGCTCATGACCGCCCTGTTTACGCTGGCTGCCAGCGCCTTAGCACAGCCAACCGTGCTGGTTTCGATCAATCCCTATTACGATTTGCTCAGGCAAATTACCGGTGAGCTTGCCACGGTTATTCGCATTTTGCCGCCTGGAGCAGCGCCCGAGACCTTTGACCCGAGACCCGGTGATCTAAGACAGATGACTAAAGCCGATCTGGTGGTGCTAAATGGTGGTCTCGATGAATGGCTTAAAGACCTGGTGGCGGCCAGCGGTAGCAAAGCCCCGGTTTTTGAAGTGCTCAGCGAGCTTGATTTTGAGCCGGTTATGAGTTTGGCGGATGGTGAGGTCGCAGCGCCAGTGGGTCATGAGGGCGTCAACCCTCATGTCTGGCTTGATCCGCTACTAATGGCTAAGCTGGTGCCTAAGCTTGTGGCAGAGCTCGAGCTCTTGGACCCGGCAAATGCTGAAGCCTACCGTGGCAATGGCGCTGCGCTTGTCGCCGATTTAGAGCTGCTGAATGCTGAATTGCAAGATACTCTGGCCGGAGTGCGCGGGGCGGCCTTTGTACCCTTTCACGATGCCTGGCCCTATTTCGCTAGACGTTTTGGTCTTGACCTGGTCATTGAAATCGAGCCTTCACCGGGGCGTGAACCAAGCCCCAGCTATTTGCTTGAGGCCATCAAGCTGATTCAGAGTTCGGGTGCCAAGGCCATTTTTGCCGAGAGTCAGCTGCCCGCCCGCCCGGCGGAGGTGGTGGCGGAAAGTGCTGGAGTTGCACTTTATGTGTTGGAAGTTCTGGGGGGCACTGCCGCTACTAAGAGTTATCAAGACCTGCTTCGTTATGACGCTAAGATTATTGCCGAGGCGCTTGGTGACTAGCCTGTTACACATCCGGAGCTATTCGTGAGTACTTTGGCCGCTCTGCACTTTCATCATGTGACCGTGGACTTTAATGATGTCGTGGCCCTGCGGGATGTGAGCTTTGATTTGGCGCCGGGGGAGTTTTTGGCCATTGTTGGGCCCAACGGCGCCGGCAAGTCGACGCTTATCAAAGTTGCGCTTGGCATAATCAAAACCAGCAAAGGCCACGCCACGATTTTTGGCACCGATGCCAGACGCCAACCCGAGCACATCGGTTATGTGCCACAACTCAAGACCTTTGATCGCAGCTTCCCGGCGACTGCGCTCGAGCTGGTGGTGTCGGGCTTGCGGCGTAGTTGGCCCGTGCGTATCAAGCCAGCAGAGCGTGAGCAAGCCCATAACAGCTTAGAACTGGTTGGCGCCGAGAACTTGTTAAAACGTTCTTTAGCCAAACTTTCCGGCGGAGAACTGCAGCGCGTCTTTTTGGCTCGAGCCTTAGTGCGCCGTCCGGAAATTGTCTTGCTTGACGAACCGGCCACCGGGGTAGATTTTTTAGCCGAACACGACCTTTATGATCTTTTGGAACGTTATCAGTCGGAGACAGCCGCCACCATTGCCATGATTACCCATGATCTGGCCGCGGCCCGCTATCACGCCAGCAAGGTGGCGGTTCTCAATCGCCGCTTGCACGGTTTTGGCCTACCCGAAGACGTTTTGTGCGAAGACTGTCTGCACAAAGCCTTTGGCCACATCGGTCACAAACACGGGGTACTAGCACTGTGATTGCCAGCATCATAGAAGTTTTTCAGTTTCCTTTTATGCTGCGTGCCCTATTAGCAGGGCTTTTGGTGGCGCTTACTGCCGGTACTGTAGGTGTTTTTGTCGTGCAGCGCGGCCTGTCATTTTTAGGTGACGGTTTAGCACACGCTGCTTTTGGCGGTGTAGCTTTGGGTCTTTTGCTGGAGATAGCGCAGCCGCTGTGGATTGCCTTGCCGTTTACCCTTTTAGCTTCGCTGGGCATTGCCTGGGTAAGGACGCAGACGCGGCTTAGCTCTGACACCGCCATTGGCATCTTTTTTGCTGTGTCGGTAGCGCTGGGCGTGTTGTTTATCAGCTTAAAACCCGGCTATACGGTGGATGCCTGGAGCTTGCTTTTTGGCTCGATTTTGGGAGTGGGGCAGGGGGATTTGCTGGTTATCGCCGCCGTGGCCGTGCTCAGCTTGCTGCTGATCATACTCTTATGGGGCCGTTTGGCCTACGCTACTTTTGACGGTGAGTTGGCGCAAACAGATGGTGTCAATATCGCTTGGCTTGAGTATCTACTCTTTGCACTCACCGCCGTTATTATCGTAGCCAGCGTAAAAGTCGTCGGTGTCATCTTAATCGCCGCCTATCTGGTGATTCCGGCGGCCTCGGCACGCCTGATGTCCCATTCGCTGCTGCGTATGTCGCTGCTAAGTATTGGCTTTGGACTGTTTAGCACCGTCTTCGGCCTGCTGGCCTCGTATTTTCTCGATGTGCCCAGCGGCAGCACCATCATATTGACGCAAGCGGCAATTTTTGTGCTCGTTGCGCTGTTATCGCGCCGCTAACTTGAGGCAGCTGGCACAGCCAGGGGGTAGGCCAAGGTGTTATAAACGTCCTGATGGGCAGTTATAATGATACTTCCATAACGGCATTAAAACGCCGCATTTATTTTTTTATTTTCCTCTTTGCCCTTGCCGGTGCTTTGGTAGCGTTTGGCTTAACGGAATCTTTCTCACTGGGGTCAGCTTTTAGCCGCAACATACTTATTCTGGTTAGCGGCTATCACCTGGCCATGATGCTGATCTTGTGGTTTTTTAAGACTCCCTTGCGTTTTGTAGAAGTTTCGATGGCCGTAGTGGCAACGCTGGCTTTGCTAAGCGTGTTTTACTATGCGCTGAATGGTGAACATGAGCAGCTCAGCACCCAGTTTGCCCTGGTCAATATGTATCTGTGGATGCCCATGGCCTACCTGTCTATCTTTCTGGTTTTTGAAGTGCAGCGAGCCCTACTTGGCTCGAGCCTGGTGCTATTGCTGATTGTGCTGCTCAGTCTCCCGCACATTATCGGGACGCCCCACGGCACCAACGCCTTGCTTGGCTTTACCACGCTGGGGCAACTCTATATGTCCAATGCCGTGATTATTGCCGCGTTGTTCTTTTTTGCCACTTTGCAAAAACACGTACAGTCCGCCAGATCGGTAGCGGCGCAGATGCAGCGTTTGGCCCATACCGACGCCCTGACAGGCTTAGCCAACCGGCGGCAACTGGAAGTGCTTATCCAAAAGGAAATTTACCGCGTAGCACGCTATAATAAGCCCTTGTCAGTCATCGTAATGGATATTGATAACTTTAAGCTAATTAACGACAATTATGGCCATGATACCGGTGATCAGGTCTTGTTGCGGCTGGCCAGGGCCATTGAGCCGGGTTTGCGTAACAGCGACAGCTTAGGGCGCTGGGGTGGCGAGGAGTTTGTTATTGTGACGCCGGAAACTGATCTCTCCCAGGCACATAAACTAGCCGAGCTTATCCGCCGACGTGTGGCCGGTTATGACTTTGGGCATGGCCGACAGGTGACGATTAGCAGTGGTGTGGCGGCGTATCAGCCGGAAGATAATTTGTACAGCCTGATAAAACGCGCTGATACAGCGCTCTATCAGGCAAAAACTGCGGGTCGAAACCAGGTGGCTAGTCAAGGGCTTGCTGCCGAAGGTTGAACACTGAAACTATTCGGAATTGCTAGCCAGTGCTAGGGGCTCGAGCCTGGCAATAAGCTCATCGACCTTGCGCTTGACATCTTCGCTCATAGTGATTTTTTCCGGCCAGTCACGGCTAAAACCCTCTTCTTTTAACTTGGGCGTGCCGTCCATAACAAAGACGGGGCCATGTGACCCGAATTTGACTTGCACGTCTCTTTCGGGGTCGATGTTGTTTAGTAGCGTCCAGATGCAATCTTCAAAGTCTTCAGGCTCGGTTTCATGGTCGAGCACAGCTATTAAGCGCACACCCTCAGCCTGACTTTGCTGAGCGGCCCATTCACCTAAATGCCGTCCTTGCTGGGGCCTGGTTTTCTTGGTAGTGATAAACCAGAAGCCACCGGCAAGCTGGTGTTGCTTATATATCTCGGCGTGCCGGGGTAGCTCGCTTTGTTGGCGCTCAGAGTTGGCGACCCAGGGTGTTGCCTCGCCCTCTTCGCTGTGCTTTTTGGTTCCGTCGATTATCAGCTTAGAGCCGTAACTCCAGGAGCGGCTGGAGTGATCGAGCACGTCTATAGGCCCCTTGGCAAATTGCGAATCCCGCCCGGGCACGGCATTTTTTATTACTGTAAGCCAAAAGGTCAGATGGTCTTGGGGTTTTATGTCCTCGTCTGTCACCAGTAGGACTTTAGCAAACATCATTTGTCCTAGGCCCAGCAGGCCGTTGGCCACCTTGTAAGCCTGACCGGGATAGTGCTTGTCAATAACCACATTGACCAGATTATGGGCGATCCCTGCTGGGGGCATATGATAGTCCTTGATTTCAGGCATTATCAGCTGTGCCGGGGCTAAAAAAATGCGCTCGGAGGCCTCAATTAAGTAGGCGTCTTCCATAGGTGGGCGACCCACAATAGTGGCTGGATAGATCGGATTTGCACGCATGGTAACAGCGGTTACGTGAAAGGCCGGATAGAGGTCGGGCAGCGTATAAAAGCCGGTGTGGTCGCCAAACGGCCCTTCGCTGCGCCAGGGCTCCTCGGGGTCTACATAACCCTCCAGTATAAATTCGGCTCGAGCCGGTACCTCAAGGTCAACGGTCAGCGCTTTGCAAAGCTCCACCGATTTACCCCGCAAAAAGCCCGTTAGTGAAAACTCGTTGATACCGGGAATAGCAGGAATGGGGGCTGTGGCAGCATAACTCAGAGCTGGGTCACCGCCCAGCGCCACGGCGACCTCAAGTCTTTTGCCCAGCTTTTTGGCCTTTTCTAAATGCCGTGCCCCGGTCTTGTGGCGTTGCCAGTGCATCCCGGTGGTGTTTTTATCAAAGACTTGCATGCGGTACATGCCGATATTGGCTTCACCCGTTTCCGGGTCTTTGCTGATAACCAGCGGCAGGGTGACAAAGGGACCACCGTCACCGGGCCAGCATTTGGGTATCGGCAGTTTGCCTAAGTCAACTTCATCACCTTGCCAGACAATCTCTTGTACCGGGCCGCTACGCACGCGTTTGGGGGGCAGCGAAAACAGCTCTTTGAGCTTGGGCAAATTAGAGGCCAAAGCAAGCAGGCCACCGCCTAGCTTGAGATTCATAAGCGAGCGAATGCGCGCCGAAATCTCATCGAGGCTGTTAACACCCAAAGCCAGCGCCATGCGCTCACGAGTACCGTAGAGGCCGATTATCAGAGGAAAATCCTTGCCGGGAACATTCTCAAACAGCAGTGCCGGGCCACCCTTTTTAACCATCCGGTCGGCCAGTTCGGTGATTTCCAACTCATGTGAAACGGGTTCTGTTATTCTCAGCAATTCGCCGCGCTTTTCTAGTTCGGCAATAAAACTTTGCAGGTCAAAATAAGCCATATGCCTAAGATACCGCTGTTTGCTATTGTTGGATATGGCCTGAGGCTAAAATCGTTGAAAAAACGCAGCAGAAAAGCTCAGCGCTCCCAACCCATCACTTTCTCAAAAGCCTCCACCACCATAGGATCAAAATGACGACCACTTTGCTCTTTGATGTAAGCAAGAGTTTTTTCCTGTGGCCAGGCCTTGCGATAGGGCCTATCAGAACTGAGAGCATCATAAACATCGGCAATGGCAAAGACGCGAGCAGCTAAAGGAATCTGCTCAGCCGCTAAACCCCTGGGATAGCCACTGCCGTCCCATTTTTCGTGATGACAATAGGGAATGTCTAAAGCAGGTTTTAAGAAACTGATGGGAGAGAGTAATTCAAAGGCATAAGTGGTGTGCTTTTTCATGACCTCCCACTCTTGCTCAGTCAACTTGCCTGGCTTGAGGAGGATGCTGTCA
>JASBUK010000070.1 GCA_030147925.1 Trueperaceae bacterium | reverse complement strand
GGGCTGACTTCGACGTCATAGATGTCTTTGAGTTCCGCCTGGATATCCCTGGTGCTTAAGCCCCGAGCGTAGAGCGACAGAATGCGGCGATCTAAGCCGATTAAACGGCGCTGATGCTTCTTAACCAGCTGAGGCTCGAACGTACCTCGACGATCTCGGGGTACTTCAAGGTCCACTTCGCCTAGTTCACCTTTGACTTTTTTCTTGCCAACTCCATTGCGGATATTGCCCTCAGGGTTGATGACCACCCCGCCTTTGTCGTGACCCAGGTGCTCGCTCATCTCTGCTGCCAGCGCGTGCTCGATAAGCTGTTTACTCAGCTGCTTCAGAACGTCATTCAGGTCCTGTTCTGACCTAACACCCTTGAGCAGTTTTTCCCACGTCCCGGGCTCTAACTTGCTTCCTGTTTCTGCCATTTCGTGTCTCCTTTTTCAGCAGTATTGCTGATAAAAGTCTCAGCCACGAAATTCGGGACACCCTCGTTTGACGCAAACACCCACTAAGGGGTCATAATAAAGCAACTTGCGTCGCTACGCTCCGAGGTCTCGCTTTACTTTTATGAGCGACTTGCTTAGCTTTAAATCTCTTTCTTGAATTGTGTGAATTACGCAACCCCGCGTAGTTTAGAGATGCCAACTCAGATTCTGTGCTTTCCAACACATTGCGTGGTCGATAGGGCTAGTGTGAACCCGCAGGAAAATATTGCTTGAAAGCCGACACGCTATACCGCTTGTACAAAACTTAAAGCCATCCGTCCAGGAGGCTTGCACACCCTTAATGTTGTAAGCTATTTGCTAGCTAGAAAGGGTATCATGATGCGCCTGCTTTTGTGTGCAAACTAAAAGGAGCGCGAAGGTGGCGAAAAAAAAGCTTGACATTACAGATGGTGATGTACTCGTAGTTATTGATGTGCAGAACGATTTTTGTCCAGGTGGGGCGCTGGCCGTCCCCGGAGGTGATCGAATCATTCGTCCCATCAATCGCGTAGCGCCTTTGTTTGATCACGTGGTTATGACACAAGACTGGCATCCTCCGGGCCACCACTCCTTCGCATCATCGCATCCGGGAAAAAGTCCATACGATACCATTGAACTGGCATATGGCCACCAGGTTTTGTGGCCTGATCACTGCGTGCAGGGGACGAAAGGGGCCGAGTTTCACAAAGATCTTGCCATAAAACATTGCCAGTTGATCTTACGCAAAGGCTTTCGTAGAGAAATAGACTCTTACTCAGCCTTTTTCGAAAATGACCACAAGACTCCTACTGGGCTTTCCGGCTATCTCCAGGATTTTGACGAAGCGAGCCGACTTTTTGTAGTGGGTTTGGCAACGGATTTCTGCGTTTTGTACTCCTGTCTTGACGGGCGTAAACTTGGTTATCACGTATTCTTGATCGATGACCTTTGCCAGGGAATAAACATAAAAGGCTCCCTTGACGCGGCCTATCAGAGCATGAAAGAGGTTGGCGTCAGAATAATCAAAGAGTCGGATCTTTTATAAATGACCGTTCCTCCCACACCCCTAGTGACTGACTTCTATCAGCTCACCATGATGCAAGGCTATCTGGTTTCTGGCATCAGCGAATATGAGGCCTGTTTCGATCTTTTTTTTCGTTCGAATCCGTTTAATGGAGGCTACACGATAGCCGCCGGGCTTGAGGAGGCTCTTAGGTTTCTAGAAGGCTTAAGTTTCTCCAGCCAGGATATCAGCTATCTTGAGAGCCTGGAGACTTTCAGCGGAGAGTTTCTTGACTATCTCAGGACATTCAAGTTCACGGGTACCGTCCACGCCGTTGCAGAAGGTACGGTTGTTTTTCCACAAGAGCCGATCTTGCGTGTGCTGGCACCGGTGAATCAGTGTCAGCTTGTGGAATCGGCTCTACTGAACACCATAAATTTTCAGTCACTCATAGCAACTAAGGCTGCGAGGGTGTGTCAGGAAGCGGGTGTGGATAATGTCCTGGAGTTCGGCCTACGGCGAGCACAGGGGGTTGATGGCGCTTTGACCGCATCCAGGGCAGCTTATATTGGCGGATGCATGGCCACTTCGAACGTACAAGCAGGCAAGATCTATGGAATTCCGGTGAAAGGGACCCATGCCCATTCATGGGTGACTGCCTTTAACAAAGAACTGGAAGCCTTTAGGAAGTTCGTGGAGATTTACCCGGAGAACTCCATTCTCCTTGTTGACACTTTTGACACCCTGAGAAGCGGGGTGCCCAACGCTATCAAGGTGGGGCTGGAAATGAAAAAACGGGGTCAAAAGCTACTGGGCATCCGGCTGGACAGTGGTGACTTGGCCTTTTTATCCATAGAAGTCCGCAGGATGCTCGACGAGGCCGGATTGGTGGATACCAAGATAGTCTGTTCAAGCGAGTTGGACGAAAACATAATTCACGACCTGAAAATCCAGGGCGCTAAAATAGACATCTATGGTGTCGGCACAAAGCTGGTGAGTGCTGACGGAGAACCCGCGCTTTCCGGAGTATTCAAGATGTCGGCAATTAGAAAGCCGGGAGGACAGTGGCGAATGAAGCTGAAAAAGTCCGAAGGACTGAAAAAAGCTACCCTACCCGGTATAAAACAGGTCTGGCGGTTGTATGACGTCGAAGGGGATATGATGGCCGATTTAGTGGACTTCGAGAACAAACCACCTGATTTTTCTAGCGGGTTGTGGGGTTTCCACCCGAGATTAGAGACGGAAAAAATGTTTTATGACGGAATCTCAAAAGCAGAAAAGATTCTGATGCCCGTATTTGCGAATGGCCAAATAGCGGCTGATCTTCCGGCCTTGCCCAGGATAAGAGAGCGCGTCCAAAATCAGCTATCCGCACTGCACCCCACGATGAGGCGGCTTCTCAACCCACACATATACAAGGTCAGTCTGGGAGCGGAACTTAACAAAGTCACACGGAAACTTCGCGAAGAAGCGCAGTTATAGAGCAGGCGGCAGTAAGATTCTAATATCAATATTGCAAAAACTTAAGCCTGTGTTTCGAGTGTCTTGACGACCTCTTGCCGCCAGGCGTTCAGTGCCGCCGTGATCGGTGCACAGGAACCGCTGATACGCTCAACCAAGACACCGCCCTCATACATTAAAAAGAGCTGTTCGGCCAGGCTTCTGGTACGCTCGTTATCTTTAAGCCCCAGCTCGAGCAACAAAACCGTCACCTTATCCGACCAGCGCCTTAAACCGGCTTCTAAGGCCTGCTGCACCCTCTCGGGCAGACTGCGCGACTCAAAGCCCAGTAAACCCAAAGGGCAACCAGACATAGCGCCACAATCGGGCTCGAGCGTCTCTAAGAGCTTATCGAGCTTTTCTAAGGGCGTCTGACCCTGCGACCACTGCTCATAAACGGCGTCAAGCAAGTTCTCCCAATGAAGATCAAGCGCCTTGGCGGTTAGCTGTTCTTTTGATTCAAAATGATGATAAAACGCGCCCTTAGATGAAGAGGCGCGCTCCAAGATGGCATCTAAGCAAGTACCGGCATAACCGCGTTCCGCATAAAGCTCGAGCGCCGAGTATAACAGCCTTTGCTGCGTGGCTTCGCCGTTGCGTGTGAGTACCATGTGGGTCAGTCTAGCAAAGGTTTTTTCTCATATTGCTCAGCAGATAACATGCGCCAAATCACGGCTAGGCATCCGACAGCGACATGAGCGCGGGCAGATTAAGCCGATAATTGCCTCGCGTACCTTCTAAAAGACCGTCGTCACGCAGTTCGGCAATCGCCATAGATACGCTGACCCGGGTTGCGGTAATCATCGAGGCCAGTTCTTCGTGTTTGAGCTCGGTGCGCAAGCTCACCCATTCGCCGTTCTCGTCCTCAGCCTGACCAAAACGCTGCGCCTGCTCGAGCAATACCTTGACCATCCGCACTTTGACCGGCGCATAGGAACTGCTCAACTGTTCCCGGCAGTGAAAAAGATGACCGGCTAAAATTTCGGCAAAGTTAAGCACAAAATTGGGGGCTTGCAAAGACATCTGCAAAAACTGTGCCCGGCTCACCGGACAGGTGACAACTTCGGTTAAAGCCACGGCATCGACGTGATATTCGGTGTCTTCGGCTAAAAAAGCCTCGCCGATAAAGTCGTTTTCACCACAGACGGCCAAGATGCGTTCACTGCCACCGGCGGTAGGCGTCACCAGCTTAATCTGACCTTTAGCAATAACGTGCAGGTCTGTGGCCGGATCACCGGCATAAAATATCGTCTCACCCTTAGCATAGCGGCGGTCGGGACAAACCCGGCGAAAGACCGCCATGTCTTCGCTGCTCATGCGCTGGTCAAAATTCGTGTCTTTGACAAACCAGGGTTTCACCATATATCACTCCACCCATCTAACGCTCTAAAGCGCCCAATAAGCGTTTTATTGGTTCATGATAAAGCATCTATCTTCAACGCCGAGCAATCCAAAGTCACTATAGATATAGTGGCAGCCCTTAAGAATCAGCAGGCAATCGTAAACTGTGAGCTTGACGACCTGCAGCGCAATCTTTAGCATCAACTAAATCAAAGCGAGGTGAAGCATGAAAGCAAGCAGGATAAGCCAAGTCATCGCGGGAATTTTCAGCCTTTGGCTGCTAAGCCTCCCGCTGGCCCAGGCCCAGCAATTAGCCGATAGCATCTCCGAATTCACCCTGGATAACGGTCTGCGCGTGATCACGGTGGTGCAGGATTTCGCCCCGGTCATAAATTTTAATCTGATGTTCAACGTCGGCGGCGTCGATGAACCAGCAGGTCTCGGCGGTATCGCCCACATGGTCGAACACATGGCCTTTAAGGGCACCGAGTCTATTGGCAGCTTGGACGCTGCGGCGGAAAACCAGGCTTTGACCGAAGTGGAGATTGCCGCCCTGGCCTTTGAATATGCCCGCGATGTCGACATGTCTGCTGAAGACTTAGCCCGTTTTGAGCAAAGATTTGAAGAGGCTCGAGCCCGGGCGCAAGAGCTAGCCAGCCCCAACGCGCTCGACCAGCTAATAAGCGCCAACGGCGGCGTGGGTCTAAACGCCAGCACCGGTTACGACCGCACCGATTACCGCGTGTCACTACCCTCTAACCGGCTCGAGCTCTATGCCCGCATTTATGCCGACGTACTGGCCAACACCGTCTATCGCTCCTTTTACGAAGAGCGCGACGTGGTGCGCGAAGAACGCCGCCAACGCAGCGAAGACAGCCCCGAAGGGGTGCTTTTTGAGGCCTTCTTACGCACGGCCTTTGAAGTTCATCCCTATGGTCGGCCCCTAATCGGCGACCCCGCAGAAATTGCCGACTACCGCGCCACCGAAGCAAAGGCCTTCCAGGAAGTCTATTATCAGCCCAGCCGCGCCGTCTTGGTGCTGGTCGGTGATCTAGAGGTAGAACGCGATATTGAAATCATCAAACGCTATTTTGAGTTTATCCCCCGTGGCCAGGACGTCATAACCAGCATTCCGGACGAACCCGCCCAAAACGTTGAACGTCGCGTTGAGGTTATGTTTGATGCCGAGCCACAAGTCATGGTCGGCTACCGCAAACCCACCTTGCCCGCGCGTGACGCCTATGTCATGGATGTGCTGGATTATGTTCTGGGCACAGGCCGGACCTCGCGGCTCTTTAAGCGCATGGTCACCGATGAGCAACTAGCCTTAAATGTATCGACCAGCTCGGCTTTTCCCGGCATCCGCTATCCCAACTTGTTTGTCTTCCAGGGTCAACCCCGCTCGCCCAATACCACCACCGACTTAGAGAACGCTCTTTATGAAGAGCTCGAGCTCCTCAAAACGGAGCTGGTCAGCGAAACCGAGTTGGACGAAGCGCTGGAAATTCTGGCCGCTTCGGTGGAAGTCTCGGCCATTGATCTTTTTGCCTCGGCCAGCTTCTCGGCCTTATCAGACAATATCGACGAAGTGCTGGATATTTTTGCCGGGGTGCTCATGCAGCCCGAATTCGACCCCGAGCGCATCGAGATTGCCCGGGGCCGCACTTTAGAAGCGCTGCGCCGCCAGAACGATCAGCCGGTGCAAATTGCCCTGCGGGAGTTTTTTAAACGTTTAGCCGAAGGACATCCCGCCGGTTATTTCCCTAGCGAAGAAAGCGTTTCGGCCATCAGCCGAGACGATATGGTGGCCTTTTATCAGCGTTTTTATAAACCCAACGCCATCGTCTTGGCGCTCAGCGGCAATTTTGACAGCGAGGAGATGCTGGCAAAATTAGAACGGGTGTTTGGCTCCTGGCCGCCAGCCGAAGTTGATTATCCCGAACTGCCGACGTTCAATCCCCGACCCGAACCCAAAGTTTATTATGCGGAAAAAGACCTGGGCCAAAGCATCATCCTAATCGGGCAGCCCAGCGTGCTGGCCTACAGCCCGGAATACAACGATCTGGATGTGGCTAACAGCATCCTGGGTAGTGGGGGCTTTAGCAGCCGCATCTTTACCGAGATAAGAACCAAACGCGGTTTGGCTTACTCGGCAGGCAGCCAGCTAAGGCAAGGCTTTGATTTTCCCGGTACTTTGCTGGCATTTTCCTTTAGCCGCACAGAAAAAACCGCCGAAGTAATCGATTTGCTCTTAGCGGAAATCCGGCGCTTGCAAGACGAGGAAGTTAGCCCCGAAGAGCTTGAAATACAGCGAAACGCCATATTAAACCGGGCGGTTTTCCGTTTTACTTCTCCGGCGGCGGTGGTGCAGCGCACCGCCAGGGCCGTAGAAATCCTGGGGCTGGCGCCCAATTATTACGACAGCTATATCGAACGTGTACAGGAGATTACGCCTGCCGACATTCGCAGCATTGCCCAACGGGAATTGCGCCCCGCTGAGATGATCATCATGGTAGTGGGCGACGCCTCGCAGTTTGACCGACCACTGGACGAGTTTGGTGAGGTCGTCACGATTGATTTGGAATAGGGCTGTAAAGCGGTTTGCTTTTTTAGCGCTTTTGCTGCCGGCATTATCTGGCTTTGCGCCCACACAAAGCTGGACCTTAAGCAGCCCGGGGCAACGACACTTGCCGCCGCCACTGGCTCTGGTCGAGTTTATTTGCAGCCTACAGGGCTGACGCATCAAAACCAAAGACGCTAGTCTTGAGGGATGACAGAAGACCCAGCAACGGAGCAACTACGCTTAGCAGTCCTACACTTTTCAGCTTTACCCGACCCAAGGATAGAACGGAGCAAACAGCATCTACT
>JASBUK010000066.1 GCA_030147925.1 Trueperaceae bacterium | reverse complement strand
TGCGGCCTTGAGGCGCTTTTCGACGCTTGGCTAGACCTAGCTGCTCGACCATCTGTACAATCTCAGGGAGGGTTGGGATTTTGCGCACACATCATTTCAGCCCTCAACTTTCATTTAGTCAAATCTTTTCCGAATTGGGGTACTTTTAACGACAGTTCATAAGCCACGTTTCGTGGTGCTCCAAGCGCCATAAGCGTCCGCCTCAGTTCACGTCCGGTCACACCTGTAGCAGCAAGCTGCTTGGCTTTGGCCGCAAAATCCTGAACGTCTTTGGCCTGTTTGGTCGGCGGCCCTATAATCAGCACTAGCTCGCCGCGCAGGTCATGCTCTGTTAGCATCTTGCGAATCTCTTGTACACTACCACGATAGGTCTGCTCAAAGCGTTTGGAAATTTCGCGGCTTACACTAGCCGGCCTATCCGGACCGCAGACCGCAATGAGGTCGTCTAAGGTCGCCAGCAAGCGTTTAGGCGACTCAAAAAGAGCTTGGGTTATCTCACGCCGACCAATGGCCTGGAGTCGCTCACGGCGGGTGCTGCCCTTGCGCGGCAAAAAGCCTTCAAAGCAAAAACGGGCCAGCGGCAGGCCGGAAAGCACCAGCGCCGGAATGAGCGCCGTCGGGCCGGGCAAAACCTCAATTTGATCGCCTCGGTTTAGGGCGATTTGCACCAGCTCTGCACCCGGGTCCGAAATACCAGGGGTACCGGCATCGGTTACAAAAGCAAGCATCTCGTATTGCGCCAGCACGGCAGCACCACGCTCAGCAATGGTATGCGCGTCAAGGCGCAACAAAGGTTTGTCAATTTCAAAATGTGTAAGTAGTTTGCGGCTGTGCCGGGTATCCTCGGCAGCTACAGCGTCTGCCTGTCGCAATACGCTGAGCGCCCGCAGGGTGATATCTTCCAGATTACCAATGGGGGTCGGCACCAGCACGAGCCGAGACACAGTTACACAACAACCGTATCGGGTCGGCGCGCCTTGCTGCGCCTGCGCATATTGCGCCGCAGGGCATATCGCAAGGTGGCGCGAATATATTCGGCCTCGCCAATAGTGACCGTCACTTCGGCGCCTTCTGGCAGTCTCACGCCTTCCGGCAAAATCACTCTGCTCCCTTGCACAATCCCTTTATACGCCTTCATTGATGATCCTCTCGTCTCTCTACTCTATGCCCAGCTCAGTTCTCAGTCTTACTATAGCGCGTTCAATTGCCGCCAGCCGTTTTTCACTACCCAGCTGTTTGGCCAACTGTCTATATGCCTCAAAAGCATCCAGCGCTTCTCGCTGGCGTCCTAAGGTAAGCAGCAAATCACCCAGGTGATCCCCGTGTAGCAAAAAAGCTTCGAGGTCATTGGGGTTAACCGTCCGCTGCTGCTGAATCTCGGCAACACGCTCCTCGAGGGCCTGGCGGCGTATAACACGACTTCTTATCACGATATAAGCCAGGGCAAAAACCGCCGCGGCAAAGCTCGTCATCATGCTAAACCCGCGAGGAACTCCGGCGTTTTCCGCTAAAGACACCAAAAACGGCAGGGCAAAAGCAAGCGCCGCTAACAGGGCAATAAGAGCAGCATAGTTCATACGGACCTTCATAATTTAAGCAGTTGACCCCTTAAAGGTGGTAGCCGACCGCTGGGTGATTTATCTAGGCGAAAAATGTCCTTAGCACTTCGTCAGCATTGTCATACTGGCGCACTTTTGAGTACTTTTCTCGCTCGAGCTCGAGCTGTTTGCCCAAACTCACCGCGTTCTCGTCTTGCCAGATCAGGCCAAAGGGCACCCGCTCTTTTTCTTGCGTTATCCGAAAAGCCGCTTCGCGATCATGATAGTCATGACCATCTTTATCAATGTTCCAACCGTGTTCACGGTAGTAGTTATATTCCTGGTTACCGCGAAAAGTCACACAAGGGCTCTTGACGTTGATAAGGGCAAAACCTTCGTGCCTCATACCCTTGACGATAAGGTCTTTAAGCTGTTTGACCTGACCGGAAAAAGCCTGCGCCAGAAAAGTTACTTCTAAAGCCAGCGCCCAGGCCAGCGGGTTTAAGGGCCGCTCACTGTGACCAAAGGGCTGCGACTTAGTAGGGTCACCAACAGGCGTAGTCGGCGATCCCTGCCCCTTGGTAAGTCCGTAGACCGAATTGTCCATAACGATATAGGTCAGATTTGGATTGCGACGCAGTGCGTGAACAAAATGTCCTGCACCAATTGCGTAGGCATCTCCGTCACCACCTGCCACCAAAACTCGAAGGTCTGGACGAGAAGCACTTACTCCAGTTGCAATTGGTAAAGCCCGCCCGTGAATAGTATTAAAGCCGTAAGCGTTCACATAACCAGGCAGGCGGCTCGAGCAACCAATCCCGGAGATCACCGCTAAGTCCTGCGGTGGGATCTGCAATTCGGCTACCGCCTGATGAATGGCGTTGAGCACACCGAAATCACCGCAACCCGGACACCAGATATTCTGTACGTCGGTACGGTAATCTTTTGCCGTCAATACCTTTTCGGCCATTAAATTCCTCCAAAAACGAGCCTTAAGCCACCAGCTCGCTTACGCTGTGTGTGCGGATAAGTTTAAGCACTTCCTCGATACTAAATAGATGCCCCCCGGCCCGGCAGTGCGACAAGAATTCTTCCGGCAAGTCTGTAGCATAGCCCTTGAGGTAATGGTAAAACTGCGCACCGTGGCTCAGCTCGAGCACCATCACCTTGCGCTTACCTTTTAAGAACTCGCTTAAGCTGCGCTGCGGCACAGGATAGAGCAGTTGTGGCACATAAGCAGCCACCTTTAGGCCTTCGTCCTGGGCCCGCATAATCGCCTCGCGCACCGCACCCTTTAGGCTACCCCAGCAAATGATGCCGAATTCGGCGTCCTTATTACCATAGACGCGTGCAAAGTCAAAGTCTTCGGCCACACCCTTGAGCTTAGCGGCACGTTTATCGCTCATCAGTTGGTGATATTCCGAGCTGCTGGTCGGCGCTCCGCTCTCATCGTGCTCGAGCCCGCTGGTAATGTACTGGCCACCCTCAAGACCGGGTACGGCCATAGGACTAACCCCACTTTCGCTAAAGGCATAGCGCTGGTATTTACGCTCAGGGCTGAGTTCTGGCAAGTCACGCTCAACCTGCTTGACCCGCTCTAAGAAGCGATCACCGCGCAGCGACTCAAAACGCTCTCCGATAAACTGGTCCGACAAGATAATGACCGGCATTTGATAACGTTCGCTGCAGGCCACGGCTTCCATAGCCACCTGAAAGCAATCTTCGACATCCGCCGGCGCAAAGATTGCATGCGGTACATCCCCGTGCATACCCAATGCCTGGAGCAAATCCGCCTGCTCCGGCTTGCTGGGAATCCCTGTAGAGGGGCCAACACGCTGCACGTTGACGATAGTTAAGGGAATCTCCGCCATCCCCGCAAGACCCATGGCCTCCATCATCAGGGCAATCCCCGGCCCTGATGAAGCCGTCATAGCCTTGACACCGGCCCAAGAAGCGCCCACACACTGAGTAATAGCGCTGATTTCGTCTTCGGCCTGAATAACCGTACCGCCAAAACGAGGTAATTCCTGCTGCAGCCAGTGCAGAATCGGCGTGGCCGGGGTGATGGGATAACCCGCGTAGTAACGCACACCGGCTTGCAAAGCGCCATAAGCTAAGGCCTCGTCTCCGTTCATGACCAAAAGCCGCTCGCCTCCATTGGGCTCGAGCTGAAGCCTCTCCTCTTTAGGACCGTGCTCTTGCGCCCAGGCTTTACCCGCATCAAAGGCCTCGATGTTTTTAGCGGCGGCTTCGGGGCGCTTTTTGCCATACTTGTCCATAATGGCCTGTTTTAGCCGCTCCTGGTTAAAACCATGGATTTCGGCTAAGACTCCCAAAGCCACCATGTTTTTTGTCAGCGGCACCCCTACATCTTCCTGGGCGATTTTCTTAAAGGGTACGGCCTGAAGCCTAAGCTCTATATCAGCAGGTAAGAAATCTGCCGGTGACTCCTTGTCTGCCTCCTCATAAAGCACCAGCGCTCCAGGGCGCAATTCCACTTCGTCGGTAAAACGCTTGTAATCTTTCCAGGAAAAAACCAGTAAAGAATCGACAAAGTCACCCCGACTCTGCGCCTGCTTGTGCGACATGCGCACCCGAATCGATGATTCACCCCCGCGAATCTGCGGCCCATAAGACATCTGTGTTAGACAGTAGATGCCATCTGATGAAGCTGCGCGGGTAATAAAGTCACCAGTCGTAATGACACCATCGCCGCCAGAGCCGGCTAAGGTTAAGGTGAGATCATTTATTTTCACGCTCTTATATCCTCCAAGCCTAAAGAACTATCGGCAAGTTTAACCCGATGTTGATCAGGGGTTGACAGTTAGCCGCACATCTGTTTTGTACACACTGTACACACCGAGAGTATAGTCCCAAGGCTATATTGCTCACATTACCGTAGCTGACAAAAAATCAGGGCGGTGATTTTACCGCCCGGAACTAATAACCTTTGAATCAAACATAGCCACTGACCTTATCCCTCGCTTTGTGGCGCGCCGCCAAAGAAAGTCAAGTTCTGGAAGCAGGCAAGCGCAAACCATGCGAAAAAGCCAGCAAATCCAGCGACTCAAGCGCTTGCTGCAACGATAGATGAGTAATATTGTCGGCGAAATCGTCCTGCCAGCCCGCTCTATTTGCCAAATCCCGCACCGGCCCCTTCATTCCGGTGATATGCAATTCAATGCCTTGTTGGCGCAATTCTCGCATCCGCTGCGCCAAAGTTTCCAGCGCGACGGCATCGATGTTATTAACAGCAGAAAAGTCCAGGATGATATAGCGCAAATCTGGCCGCTCAATGATCGTTTGATCCAGGAGGTTTTCCAAAAAGGCCATATTGGCAAAGTACAGCGAGGCATCTATGCGTGTGATTAGGACTCTTTCAAAGGTCTGGGCTTCCGGATAGCGCCTGAGATTGCGAAAGACGCCTTCCTCGGCAAGATAGCCAAGTTCGGCAGTATGCGGGTGAGCGCTACGCCAGATAAAGATAAACAGCGAAAACATCGCGCCCAGCAAAATACCCTGCTCTATGCCAATCAGCAAAGTTGCCGCAAATGTGATGAGCAGAGTCCAACCGTCAACAGGTTTAACCTTAAAAAGGTGTCGGGGCTCTTTAAGATCAATCAGGCCAAAAACCGCCACCATCACAATGGCAGCCAGCACGGCATTGGGCAGATAATAAAACAGCGGCGTAAAAAAGAGCAGCGTCAGGATAATAAGGGCGGCTGTGATAATTGAGGCCAGCGGGGTGCGTGCTCCGGCTTGATAGTTCACAGCCGAGCGAGAGAAACCCCCGGTAACCGGATAAGCCGAAAACATTGCGCCAGCAATATTGGCCAGCCCCAAAGCGACTAGTTCCTGGTTGGCATTTATCTTGTACTTCTCTTTATTGGCAATGGACTTGGCCACAGCAATAGACTCCATAAAGCCCACAAAGGAGATGGTCAGAGCAACCGGCAACAGCGCACGAAGTGAGTCAAAGCTCATACTCGGCATGGCGAAACCGGGAAGGCCGGAGGGCACCCCACCGACAATTTTTACGCCACGGGCCTCGAGCCCAAACAGATAAACCGCCAAGGTGCTTAAGAGCACCACCAACAGCGGTGCCGGAAAGCGGGGCAGCACACGCTTAAAAAATAGCAAAAGCACAATACCGGCTAAACCAATCGCCAGGGTGATGATGTTTGCTTCACCCAGACGCTTTAGCGCTTCCCAAAGCAAGCTGAACACCGTCTCGGTATTTTCCAGCTTAATACCCAAAAGATGTTTGAGCTGGCTTAGACCAATCACCAGTGCCGCCGCCGAGGTAAAACCGCTAATCACCGCGTGGGACAAAAAATTGGTGATAAAGCCCGCTCTTAACAGTCCTAAGACAAACTGAGTAACGCCGACCATCAACGCCAATAAAGCGGATAAGACCACAAAATTGGCTGTGCCTGCCTCGGCAATCATTGAAACGCCGGACAGAGTCAGCAAGGATACCAATGCCACCGGCCCCACGGCCAACTGGCGCGAGGAGCCAAAAAGCGCATAAATAATCAGAGGTATCGTCGAGGCATAAAGACCGATAACCGGCGGTAAGCCCGCTAGCAAGGCATAGGCCATCCCTTGCGGGATCAGCATCACCGCCACGATTAAACCGGCGGAGATGTCCCCCGGGAGGTTGCTCCCCCTATAACGGCGCAACCAAACTGCAGCAGGTAATAACCTTTCGAGCACGTTATGCTCCCGGCGTTTATTCAACGGCCAAACCGTGTTGCAGCCAGCCCGAGGTACCGCCCTCTAAGTTGGCTATCTTTTCTCCATCCCAGCCCTGTTTAATAAGGTAGTCGGCGGCCACCGAGGAGCGGTTGCCCGAAGCGCAAATCAGGACAATTCGCTTGTCTTTTGGCAATTCGCCAACGCGGCGGCTAAATTCGCCCAAGGGGATGTTGACTGCCGAGGGTACGCGGCCCATTTTGTACTCGAACGGCTGACGAACATCCACGGCATAGGCGCCTTCATCGAGCCAGATTTTTGCTTCATCAGGGCTGAGTTCGGCGTAGCTGGTGGTGGTATAAAGGGCATCTATTGGCTGAGTATCGAGGCTGAGTCCGGCTTGATACCACCGCATGATGCCCCCGCTTAAGTTAATAAGATTATCCCAACCCTGCTGCGCTAACCAGTTAATCGCCTGTTCGCTGCGGTTACCGGTTCGGCAATAAAGCACCACCGGCTTATCTTTGGGTATCTCATTAAAACGCGCAGTAAACTCGGAAATTGGTAGCAGCTCAGCGCCGGGGATACGCAGTTGTGCAAATTCCTCAACCTCGCGCACGTCGATAAAGGGAACGCCCTGTTTTAGTAGCGCCTGTGCCCCTTCGGGGGATAGTTCTTTGATTTTGCTGGTAAACATAAATTACTTCCTTAACTGAATAAGTGTTAAAAAAGGCCGGACCGGTGATCCGACCCCTACAGAAACTAAGAGCCTAAGCTCCTACAGCCTGACGGCTCTCAAGAGCAAAGTGGTGTTCATTCCAGGCATTGATGCCGCCGGTAAGATTGGCTAAATTATGAAAGCCTTGTGACATCAAAGCGCTAATGGCGGTGCTCGAGCGATCTCCACCCTGGCAATGCACGATCACCTGACGGTCGCGAGGAATCTCCTCAAGGTTTTTCATAACTCGACCGGCATGGATATTAACAGCGCCCTTAATATGTCCCCCAGCAAATTCATCGGCGGCACGCACGTCTAAAATCAGCACCTTTTCATCTTCCTGGAGGCGTTTGGCATCTTCGGCGGTAACTTGCGGCACCACTTCAAGCTCGCTAGGCGCATAACCTTCTAAGCTGGGGATATAACCAACTACATTGTCAAGACCGATGCGCAGCAAATTGCGTACCAGTTCTTCAACCTGCCCCCTGCCACCCAATAAGATCAGCGGCGTTTCATAGGGCAGCAACCAACCAGCCCAGGTCGAAAAATTCTTACCGGCAGGAATGTTGAAAGAACCCTTGAAATGTCCCCCAGCAAAGGCGAATTTATCGCGGGTGTCAACCAAAATAGCGCCTTCGGCCAGCCTTTGCTCAAACTGCAAACTGGTCAGCTTGGCGGGGATGGGCACACCACCCAAAATCGGCATGCCGTCACGGTTCATCTTCTTCATCATGGCGAAGTAAGAAGGCGCTTCCGGCTGTCCTGCTAATAGCGAGTTGACGAAGCCAGCCTCATCGTTATTCCTTAGATAGTCGGCCCACCAGCTAAAGAGCTTTTCATAACCCACCGTAGAGCTGGGAATAGCACCTAGCGCCTTGCCACAAGCGGAACCAGCCCCGTGACCGGGCCAGACTTGCACGTGAGCAGGCAGGCTCAGGAATTTTTCCTTGAGGCTCTTAAACATTTGCACGGCGCCCGGTTTGGCGGTACCGGCAATACCGGCGGCTTCTTCTAAAAGGTCAGGGCGGCCAATGTCACCTACAAAGACAAAGTCCCCGGTGAGCACCATCATGGGGCCATCAGCGGCAGCGCTGTCGGTAACCAAAAATGAGATGTGTTCGGGGGTGTGGCCGGGGCTGTGCAGAACTTCAATTTTGATGTTGCCAACTTGGATGACGTCGCCGTCATAAACCGCCTGGTAATCAAAACCTTCTAAGCCACTGTATTTCCAGTTTTCATCGCCTTCATCTGAGAGATAGAGCTTGGCGCCGGTGGCTTTGGCCAGTTCACGCGAGCCGGAAAGATAGTCCGCGTGAATATGGGTTTCGCTGACTTTGGTAATTTGCAGTTTGTTTTTCTGCGCTTCTTCTAGGTAAACATCAATATCGCGCCTGGGGTCAATGACTATGGCCGTACCATCCTGCTGACAGCCAATGATATAAGAGGCTTGTGCCAGGCCTTCATCGTAAATTTGTTTAAAAAACATAATGCTCCTTTCGCGTATTGGGAAATCCCCGGAACGACTTGATTTTATACCCCCATGGGGTATATGTCAAGGCCGGAAACAACGTCTACAACTTACTTTTCTTGTAAACAACTTGTTTGATTGCGACAGGCATTTCCTGGCAAGGGCTGAAATGACGACGTTTGATTGGGTGTTTTTAAGGTGCACGATAAAGTGATTTGACTGCAAGCTTGTGTTGACATCTGCTGAGTGGTTTAGCTGCAGACGACGCTTTGCATCCCCCTATCCCCTCATACCGAATGAGTCTGAATACTTTCGTAAGCCGACCACGTTTACTTGTTCTCGCAATCCAGTCTCGACTACGTTGGCATCTGCTCGGCTTACACCTTTACTAGCATTTTCACCAATCTCTGTGACAGGCTGAGTCATCGGTTTTCTTGTATCCTCTCGCTCTTGAGCTTGCTGTAGCAAGCTCAAGAGGAAACGCTATACGTAACGGTGAAGCCTAAAGCGGTATCACTCTCGCACCTAAACTTCTTACTCAAGAAAGTGAAATGCCAATAGAACCAACGGGGCCTCTTAGCCTATCTGCCGCTTGTCAATCATCTGCGGCAAAGTCATCTTGCCAGATACGCTGAATAAGCCGCTGCGCCATCGGTGGCACATTGAGCAGCTCAACGCCTAAACCGGCTTCTTTAGCATCGTCGGTTAGCCGCTTTAGGGCCAGGGCCGCGCTTAGGTCAATCCGTCCCAAGCCACCAAGGTAAATTTTTAGAACCCGCGCTTCGGGGTGCTGAGCCAGCAATTCAATAAACGCTTCTTCTAAATGAAAAGCCGAGCCAAACCAAAACACCCCCAAAGGCCTGATATGCAAAACAAAATCTTCGTAGCGGCTTTCTAACATGAGTTTTTGTTCACGCCATAAATGCAGCGCAATCGCCAGGCCGATACCAATTAGCACCGCCCAATCTATGCGAGGCGCCAGCGCCAGAGTCAGAATAAAGGTGGTGATGGCGAGAAAAAACTGCAAACGAGAATAACGATATAGCCCCCAAAGTTGTCCCGGGCGAATAAGCCCTAAGACCGCCGCAATGACAATGGCGCCCAAAATTGCCTTTGGCAAGGCCGCTAAAATTGCAGTAAAGGGCAAAAACGCCAGCACTACCAAACCGGTAATGGCCCCGCTCCAGCGTGTTTTGGCGCCAGCCATGCGGTTGACCGAACTGCGAGAAAACGAGGCTCCTACCGGGAATCCCCCAAAAAGCCCTGAAGCTAAGTTCGCGACCCCCTGACTGACAAATTCACGGTTTGGGTTCCAGCTCGAGCGATCCTGAGCAGCATAAGTTCGCGCAATAGAGGTGGCCTCGGCAAAACCCACCAGGGCAATGACCAAACCACCCAGCAGTAGTCTCGGCAATGAAGCCCAGGGCAGATTTAATGACAATTGGGGCAACCCCGAGGGAATCATGCCCAGGGTTGCTCCCTGATAGTCAAAAAAAACGCTAAAACCCACTCCAAAAACGACTGCCAATAAAACCCCAGGAAACAGCGGATGCAAACGCCTTCCCCCAAACACCAACGCCAGCGTTGATACCGCTAACAGGATGGCTTGCCACTGCCACAGTTCGGGATGCAGCACCGTCCAAAATGCCCTTTGCATAACCCCACCGCTCGAAGTGCTGACGCCGAAGGCTAAAGGTAGTTGTGAAGAAAGAATCAAAATTGCTGCGGCTGACACAAAACCTCTGAGAACGGGTTGAGACAGGAGATATGCAATAACCCCTAATCTAAAGACTCCGATAAGTACCCGCATAGCTCCAACCACAATTGCCAACAAAGCTGCCAGCGCAACATATTCTGGGCTCTGGGGCACAGCCAATTGACTTAAAATTCCCAAGGTAAGCAAGGCAGTTGTTGCCACTGGGCCTGCCTGAATATAAGGAGAAGACAAAAAAAAGGCTGCGGCCAATAACGGTAGTGCCGCTGCATAAAGACCAGTATATGCCGGCATGCCTGCCAGCTCTGCATAGGCTAAGACCTGTGGAACGGTAATCAGTGCCACGCTGAACCCGGCCAGCACATCGCCAAAACTGAACCGAGGTTTACGGCGAACCGGGGCGGTTTGACTACGCGCCACCTTTAGGCTCGAGCTTTCTGAGTAAAGCCTGTTTTCATCAAACTGCATCGTATCACGGTCATAAAATCATATACCCCCCTATGGTATTCTGCTTTGTTAGCATTTGCGAATTTTAAATAAGCATTGTAATAGACAGTTTTTATCATTAATATCACTCGATTAAAAAACAATGGAATTTATTGACCTTTAATAGGGGTATAGGCTAGTCTAAGCAATAAGTCTTTAGTCAATGCGCATAACATTAAGCATCTCCAAGGAGGAAGCAGTGGTTGTGGCAGCGAAAACGCCCCTGGCGATTATAGCTAACGGTGGGAAAGGATGTGCAGGTGCAACTGATTGAGCTCGAGCCCGTCTTTAATCCTGACCCAAAGTGGATCAAAGTTCTGGATCAGACACGCTGTATTGGCTGTCACGCCTGTACCGTCGCCTGCAAGAGTGAAAACGAAGTTCCTGTCGGAGTTACCCGCACCTATGTCAAACAGGTGGAAACCGGTGTCTTCCCCGACACCCGGCGGCAGTTCCAGATTACTCGCTGCAACCAATGCGTGGAGCCACCCTGCGTGGCGGCCTGTCCGGTCACGGCCATGTACCAACGCGATGACGGCATCGTAGATTTTGACAAAGACGTTTGTATCGGCTGCAAGGCCTGTATTGCCGCTTGTCCCTATGACGCGATTTTTATCAATCCTGAAGATCACAGCGCTGAAAAGTGCAATTTTTGCGCCCATAAGCTAGATGTCGGGCTCGAGCCTGCCTGTGTCACCGTCTGCCCTGCCGAGGCCATCTTAATTGGCGATATCAACGACCCCAGCAGCAAAGTGGCGCAGATCGTGGGTCGTGAAAGTGTAAACGTGCGCCGTCCGGAAAAACACACTCAGCCCAAAATGTATTATGTGGGTATAGATCAGGCTACCTTGGACCCGCTGGCGGCCAATACGCCCACAGGAGCGATTTTTCAGTGGAGCGAGCAAAAAAACGACCTGAATGGCGGTTATATAAGCAGCGGCATGCCCGCCGGCTGGAGCAGCAACAACAGTGCCGCCTCACTTTTAGCCTATGACGTAAACCACAAACGTCCCTGGGACTACAGGGTCAGCCTTTACACCTGGACCAAATCAATCAGCGCAGGCGCCATGCTGTTTACAGCCCTGGCGGTATTGTTTGGCTTCTTGCCCTTAGAGAGCGCCTTAGCCCAGTGGCTGGCGCCACTAACAGCAGGGGTGTTTTTAGCAGCTACAGGTGGCCTGCTCATCTGGGACTTAACCCACCCATTGCGTTTTTTCACCATCCTGTTAAGACCTCAGTGGAAATCCTGGCTGGCTCGGGGAGCTTTCATCATCACCGGTTATGCGGGCATCCTTGTGTTGTGGCTGGCTGCTTCGCTCTTTGGCTGGACGGCTTTACAGCAGGTTTTGCTCTGGCTGTCTCTTCCCTTCTCACTGATGACCGCCGTTTATACCGCCTTTTTGTTCGCCCAGAGCAAGGCGCGTGACCTCTGGCAAAATCCGCTCTTGCCCTTTCACTTGGCCTTGCAAGCCCTGCTGGCTGGTGCCGCTGTTATGGGGCTGGCCGCAATAAGCATTGGCAATCAGCCGTTTTTTACGGTATCGCTGTGGACGCTGGCTATTTCCGCTGGCTTACACCTGCTCTTAGTCTGGAGTGAAATGGCGCTGCCCACGGTCACGGCACACGCTAAGCTGGCCGAACATCACCTCACTCACGGAGCCTTTAGCTTATTTTTCTGGAGCGGCATCTTAGTCGGTGGCATCTTACCTGTCTTGCTCATTGTCGCGCTGCCCACGCCCTTGGGTTTTTCTTTAGCGGCGCTTGCGGCACTCGCCGGACTGTTGGCTTTCGAGCACGCTTATGTCCAGGCCGGTCAATCGGTGCCCTTGGCTTAGGATAAACGTGAAAAACAGCAATACCACCACAGCCAAGAAGCCCAGGACATTAGCGAGAAACTTTCTATTTTCGGCTCTCGCAAGTTTAGCTAACGCGGAGGCAAGATGAGCAACCCAAGTCTAAAACGCATCGGCGAAAAATTAAGGGAAAAGCTAAGGGGCAAACCTCGCCTAATCATCTCGGACAATGCCCCTAAATACGCCTCGGCAGCGGGTCATGCCGCCAACTTTCCCGGTCCCAGCGAAAGCGGTTTTGACAGCTATCCGCCCGTGGCAAGCTGGGATCACTGGACCGAAAACGACTCTAAGTCCTGGCCCAGGAAAAAAGAGCGCAGCTACGCGCTAATTCCCACCATTTGCTTTAATTGCGAATCCGCCTGTGGGCTTTTAGCCTATATCGATAAAGACAGCGGGCAAATTCGCAAGCTCGAAGGCAACCCGCTGCACCCCGGCTCACGCGGACGCAACTGCGCCAAGGGACCAGCTACCCACAACCAGATCACCGACCCCGACCGCATCCTCTACCCCTTAAAACGCAGTGGCAGGCGTGGTGAAGGTAAGTGGCAACGCGTTTCCTGGGATGAAGCGCTTGATGACATTGCCGGACGTATCCGCAGTGACATCGTTAAAACCGGTGGCAAGGGAATAGTCTATCATGTTGGTCGTCCTGGTGAGGACGGCTTTACCAACCGCGTATTACAGGCCTGGGGAGTTGATGGTCACAACAGCCACACCAACATCTGCTCGAGCAATGCTCGAGCCGGTTACACCTTCTGGATGGGCATGGACCGCCCCTCACCTGACTTTGCCGAGGCAGATTTTATCCTGCTTATCTCGGCGCATCTAGAGGCCGGACACTATTTCAATCCTCATGCCCAGCGCATCATCGAGGCCAAAAAACGGGGTGCTAAGTTAGCGGTCTTTGACCCCAGGCTTTCCAACAGTGCCTCCGGAGCGGATTACTGGCTACCCAGCTACCCGGGTACCGAGACGGCAGTGCTTTTAGCCATCGCCAATTATCTGCTGCAAAGCGGCCAATATGACCGTGATTTCGTGCGTCAGTGGTGGAACTGGGAAGCCTTTATGCGCGACGAACACCCGGAGCTTACGCCCAGCTTTGAAAACTTCGAGAACGTGCTAAAGACTCTTTACCAGGATTACAGCTTTAGCTATGCCGCGCAAGAGTCGGGAGTCCGTCAGGACCGCATCGAAGAAGTCGCCTATCACGTGGCCAGGGCTGGTAAGCGTTTTAGCTCTTATAATTGGCGTTCAGCCGGAGCTGGCAACGAAGGCGGCTGGCAGATTGCCCGTTGTCTGATGCTGCTTCATGCCCTAACCGGCTCGCTGGGCACAACAGGCGGTCTGTGGCCCAACAGGTGGAACAAGTTCGTACCCGCTTATCCCAAACCCGCGTCGGGGCCAAAATGGTGGCAAGACTTGCACATCTCCGACGAGTATCCGCTGGCCTTTTTTGAAATGAGCATTTTGCTGCCGCATTTTCTTAAAGAAGGTCGTGGCAAACTCGATGTCTACTTTAGCCGCGTTTATAACCCGGTGTGGACCAATCCCGATGGCTTTAGCTGGCTCGAGGCCTTAAGTGACGAGGAGAAAATAGCCTGCCATATAGCCCTGACACCTACCTGGAACGAATCGGCCTGGTTCGCCGATTATATCTTGCCCATGGGTCACGCCACCGAACGTCATGACCTGGTCTCGCAGGAAACCAGCCGGGCGCAGTGGTTGGGTTTTCGCCAGCCGGTGATGCGCGAATACTTTGAACGCAGCGGCGCGGCCTTTAAAGACAGCCGTGACGTTAACCCGGGTAAAGTCTGGGAGGAAAACGAGTTCTGGCTCGAGCTCTCCTGGCGCATCGACCCCGATAACTCCTTAAATATCCGCGAATACTTTGAAAAACCCGACCACCCCGGTGAAAAGATGACCGTTGACGATTTTTACGGCTACATCTTTGACAACAGCGTACCCGGCCTGCCCGAGGTCGCCGCCAAAGAAGGCTTGACCCCGCTAAAATACATGCGGCGTTACGGCGCTTTTGAAGTGACCAGCAACCCGGTCACCAAATACCTTGAAGAAGTATCCAGCGAAGAGCTTGACGATAGGCAAGTCTATGACGGCATTGTTTACAGCCGCTCGGCTAAAGACAAGTATGCCCCGCAAGCCGAAGTAGATGAAGATGGCCGCAAGCCCGTCGGTGTCTTGGTTGACGGCAAAATCTTGCGTGGTTGGCCTACCCCCAGCGGCAAGCTCGAGCTCTATTCACCCACACTGCGCGACTGGGGCTGGCCCGAATACGCCCTGCCCACCTATATAAAAAGTCACGTGCACCCAGAAAATCTGCGTCAGGGCGAAATGGCTCTGCTGCCCAATTTTAGACTACCCATGCAAATTCACACCCGTAGCGCCAACAGCAAATGGCTCGATGAAATCGCCCACACCAACCCGCTGTGGCTGCATCCGCAAAAAGCCCGGGAACTGGGCGTACAAACCGGCGACCTGCTGCGGGTTAGCACCCGCATTGGCTACTTTGTGCTAAAAGCCTGGGTAACAGAGGGTATCCGCCCTGATATCGTGGCTTGCTCGCATCACTTTGGCCGCTGGCGTTTAGATGATGAGCACGGCGGTAACCGTTCGCTTAGCAGCGTGGTCACCCTGGCTAAACAGGGCGAAGAATGGTCTATGAACAAGCAAAAAGGCGTTACACCCTTTGCTTCCAGTGACCCCGACACCAGCCGTATCTGGTGGTCTGATGTGGGCGTGCACCAAAACATCACCTTCGAGGTTCACCCCGACCCGATTTCCGGCATGCACTGCTGGCATCAGGCGGTGCGGGTCGAAAAGGCGCATCCAGGCGATAAACAAGGTGATATCCGGGTAGACACCGGCAAGGCCCACCAGTCTTATAAAGAATGGCTGGCCAAGACGCGCAAAGCCAGCGAATACAGCCCTGATGGCACCAGAAGACCCTACTGGCTGCCGCGTCCACTCAAACCAGTGCGTCAGGCCTACAAACTGCCCGATGTCAGCGAAACGGAGCCTGTAGCAGGTGATTAATATCTACTCTCGCTGATCTCCAAAAGGTGTCCGTCTGGGTCACGAAAAAAACAGCGAACCTCTCCACCCCAATCATGTGGCGGAGTCAGAAACTTAGCCCCGCGGCCTTTGAGGATCTCAAAGGCCGCTTGACAATCCGGCACCCGGATGGTCATGGAGTGACTCACCTGGTTTTGGCTTGCTGGTGGCGCAAAGGTCACATCCGGCTTGTCTTCAGTTGGGCCGCCACCGGTTACCAAAAGCAGCCAACTTTTCTGAAACTGCATAACGCAAGAGGTCTCGCCGTATTCACGATAAACTGTAGCGCCAAGCACGTCACGGTAAAAGGCTCGAGCCTTAGCAATATCAGCCACCACCAGAATATGGGTCATTTCTACGCCTTCACCGGGAAAATCGGTATTCATCTTTCTCTCCTTTTTGTCTGCTTGTCTCTATGAGCTATCCTGACTGGCAATGGCGCACCATAATCAGATCGAGGCTGGTTTCCGCCCCGGATTCCACGTAAAAACGACGTCCGCCAATCACCTTAAAACCGTGGCGCTGGTAAAATCGCTGTGCCCCATAGTTATATTCCCAAACGTCAAGAAAAATACGCTCTGCGCTCTTTAGCCTCGGATGCTCCAAAGCGGCCTCCATAAGCAGCATGCCAACACCCTGGTTCTGACAGTCGGCATGAACGTAGAGTCAGCGCAACTCCTGATCATTACTTGTAGCGGTTTCTGTGGCAAAATCGGCATTGTCGGCAGTGCCAAACTGCACAAAACCAAGCAGGCGGTCATCCCTTTTAGCCAGCAACACAGTGTCTTCGGCTAAGACCTTAGCAAAACTTTCAGGCGAAAGCTGCTTTGCCAGATGAGAGGCCAGATCAGAAGCGCTGAACGTGTGGCCAAAGGCTTGGGAATAGGTAAGTTTTGCCAGTGCGGCTAGTTTTGCTATGTCGGTTTTTTCGGCCTGACAAATTTCCACGTTTTATCCAAAAGTCTCCGAGCGTGTACCCTTGCCGACTACACACCACCAGCAATTTATCAGGAGTCAGCGAACAGTTCGGTGCTGATATAACGTGCGGCGGTATCCGCCGCCAAGCAGACCACCACCTTACCGGGGCCCAGCTCACGGGCCACCTCCAGCGCGACATAAACACTGGCACCGCTACTCATGCCCACAAAGATGCCTTCTTCGCGGGCCAGCCGCCGGGCTAACGGGAAAGCATCCTCTTCATAAACCATCTTGCAGCCATCAAGCATGTTGAGATCAAGATTTTTCGGAACAAAGCCCGGCCCCATGCCCTGAAACTTGTGCTGGCCCTTCTCAAAACCGTTAATCACGGCGCTGCGGGCGGGCTCCACGGCATAGACTTTTATGCGGGGGTTTTGTTCCTTGAGATAACGGCCTATACCGCTGATACTCCCACCGGTGCCACTCCCCCACACGAAGGCATCGACCCGGCCCTGAATCTGCTGCCAGATTTCGGGGCCGGTGCTTTGGTAGTGGATGCGTGGATTGGCCGGGTTCTCAAACTGGTTGGGCATCCAGGCGCCCAAGTCTGCGGTAATTTCCTGGGCGCGAGGGATGGCTCCTTGCATACGCAAATGCCCGGGGGTAAATTCCAGTTCGGCTCCGTAGGCCCGCAAAGTTCTTTTGCGCTCTTCGCTCATGCTGTCCGGCAAGACAATAATGCAGCGGTAGCCGCGCACGGCTGATAAAAACGCCAGGCCAATACCGGTGTTGCCGCTGGTTGGCTCTACGATGGTCTGGCCGCTGCCCGGGCGCAAGATGCCGCGCTCCTCGGCGTCGGTAATCATGCCCAGTGCAGTGCGGTCTTTGATGCTACCAGCAGGATTTTGCCCCTCAAGCTTAACCCAGACCTCGGCCATGTCCGGTTCGGTCACCCTAAAAAGTCTGATGAGCGGCGTGTTACCAATCTCACTGTCAAACATCCTTGGCGCTGTCAGCTTCTCCATTCCTTTAGTTTAGCGCCCCGGCAACCGCACCTATGTCATTGGTTTGTCTGAGCGTAGCATGGGCTCGAGCTAGCATAAACACATGAGCGAAGCGAGCCTGTGGCGTTACTTTCAGGAACTGAGCCAGGCCCTTGAGTTAGCAAGCCGTGGTGATGATAGCTTGCCTTTTGTCAAAGGCAATTTTCTGGTCACGGCGCTCTCGGGTGATGTGGAGCTGACCATCTCGGATATCAGCGAAGAAGATGCCGTATTGATTGCGGCTGAGCTTAATGATATGGGCGTCAAGGCGCTGATAAGCGGCAGCGTCATCTGCCCGAACTGTGCCCGGCGAGTTCCACAGCAGGATTACTGCACAAGCTGCCGGACAAAACTCGCATCCTAGGCATAATCCCAGGCAAAATAAGCAAAAAAAGGAGCGGCTTAACCGCTCCCACACAAATTCACTTTACGTTTTATAACGGCAGCGAATCGTCAAAGTCCATACGGCGCTCCTGCAATAGGGCTCGAGCTTGTTCCTGCCAGTTTTCACGGGCGATACGACCCGGGAAATTTAGTTTTTCCGAGAGTTCTGCGGCAGCCTCGTCGCTAAGCTCGGCAATTTGCCGGTAGCTGCTTATGCCCTGTTCTTTAAGCAAGCTCTCTAGTTTGGGCCCTACCCCTTTTATAGCTTTGAGGTCGTCACCCTGGGGCGCCACTTCTGCGGTTTTGCCGGCCACGTCTTCCGTGCTTTTCCTAACCCTATCCGCTACCGAGCCGCCCAACTTTTTCATCTGCTTTGCCGTTGACTTAACGGTGCCGGGCACGGCCTCTTCTGCGGTGCTCTTGACCGACTGTTGGTGGCGGCGGTGGTGACGATGGCGATGGTGGCGATGGGGCACGGCTCCTTCTACCGTGCTCTTGGCCGACCTAACCGTCTTTTTAGCGGTTTCTTTAACCGCTCCGGCAGTCTCTAAAGAACGGCGCTCAACCGCAATCGTGAGGTTGGCTACCAAAGCGGCAATGGCGCCCAGCGCCGCCCAAACCGGTAGCAGGACAGTGCCGACTACCCCGACGGTCAGCGGAATTTCAATCAGCGTCTTGCCTTCTTCGTTTTTAATGACAATGCGGCGGATATTGCCTTCGCGCAGCAATTCCTTGACTTTGGCTACAACTGCGTCACCACTTACTTTAAATTCTTCTGTGATGCTTTTTTCTTCTTTTTTGCTCATCATCTGCTCCTTTAGCCAATAAACACAAGCTTTTACCGTTTTAGTCTAGGAGCGACGGGTGTGAGCTGTCATCACCCCAAAGGGTGAGCGCCCATTAACTGAATTTGGTCGGTGTACCACAAATTGGGACACCTTCGAATTTGATGTTCTTCGCTCTCTTAATGAAGTCGTTTTAGTTTATTAGGGTAGAAGGCTCGAGCTTAAACCTAGCCAAAGTGTCCGGAGATATATCTTTCGGTCATCTGGTGCTTGGGGTTGGTAAAAATCTGATCGGTTGGCCCTTCTTCTACCAGTACGCCCAAATGCATAAAGGCGGTGCGGTCACTCACCCGCCCGGCCTGCTGCATGTTGTGGGTCACGATGATAACCGTATAGTTGTCCTTGATTTCGTTGATAAGCTGCTCGATGCGATCAGTAGCAATAGGATCAAGGGCACTGGTCGGTTCATCCATCAAGATGACATCGGGGTCGGTAGCCATAGCCCTGGCAATGCACAAACGTTGCTGTTGTCCACCCGAGAGGCTCAGCCCTGACTGTTTCAGTTTGTCCTTGACCTCATCCCAGAGCGCCGCAGACCGCAAAGACTTTTCGACCAGGGCATCCATATCACCCTTATAACCCTTGATGCGCGGCCCAAAAGCCACATTGTCATAAATGCTTTTTGGGAAGGGGTTGGGTTTTTGAAACACCATGCCGATGCGCCGGCGCACCTCTACCGGGTCAACCGTAGGGTCATAAAGGTCGACCCCTTCGTAGTGGACGCCACCGCTGACGCGCACGGTAGGCACTAGGTCATTCATACGGTTGATGCTGCGCAGCAAAGTGGATTTACCACAACCAGAGGCACCAATAAGAGCTGTAACCTGATATTTTGGGAAAGACAGCGAAACATTGTGCAGCGCCTGAAAGTCTTCATACCACAAATTAAAATCCGCGAGGCCGATGGCTGCTTGCTCTGCGGCTACAGCCTGGGTGCGAATGGTTTGATGATCTTTGGCAAGCGTTTGTGTCAAGATATGTCCTTCCGGCTAACTGATAAGCAAAATAAGAGTTGAGGAGTAAGTAGGCAACTTTGTCGCCTTCTTTCATTGCCTATAAGCAGTCTTTTATCCCCAAAAGCTAGGGTTGAAGTAAGCAGATGAAAAGAGTTCATATCAGTTCGCGTTTCACCAGTTGCGCCTAAAGCGGCGGCGTATGACAAAAGCAAAGCCATAAAGTACTAAGAGCACTATGAGCAATACGATAATCCCTGCCGAGGCCACATGTTTAAACTCGGCATCGTTTTCTGAAACCCAGGAGTAAATTTGAATGGGCAAAACCGTGTATTTGGAAAGCGGGCTATTCGGCGAATAAGGGACAAAGGCCGCCGCACCCACCAGCAGTAGTGGAGCGGTTTCACCAATGGCTCGAGCCACCGCTAAAATCACTCCGGTAACAATGCCGCTAACGGCATTGGGTAAAACTACTTTACTGACCGTTTGCCATTTGGTCGCCCCTAAGCCATAACTGGCCAACCGCAAAGAAGTTGGCACGGCGCGAATAGCCTCGCGCGAGGCCATGACGATCACCGGCAAAATAAGCAGGCTGAGCGTTGCAGCCGCAGCTAACACGGTAGGGCCGATGTTTAGCAGGCGCACAAAAACTGACAAGCCTAAAATGCCATAGACGATGCTGGGTACTCCGGCCAGGTTACGCAAATTTACTTCCAGCAGCCGCGTCCAGCGGTTATCCGGGGCGTATTCCTCAAGATAAAGCGCCCCACCAACCCCTAGCGGCAACGATATTAAGATAACCAAACCAATCACCCAGAGCGTGCCAAAAAAAGCTGAAGAAAGCCCGGCCATAATGGGCGTACGCGAAGCGTTTTTAGTGAAAAAGGAAAAGTCAAACCAGGGATTTAAGTAAAGGCTCTGTCCTTCTTTTAAGCTAGCCAAAAGCTCCTGACGCTGGCCCCAGCCTTCAAATAAGCCGATGTCGCTAATGCGTTTGTCACGGCTGTTGCTGACTATCCAACGAAAGGGGCCATCGGCAGTATACCACATCAGTTCGACCCGGTTGCGAGCCTTGAATTTACGCAGGGCTTCGGCGTCGGCAAAAAAAGCTTCGATTTCTTCTGAGGTCTTGCCTTGCGCCAAAAGCTCGAGCCTGATAACAGCCCTAGAGCCAAAAGCCTGCGAAAGAGCAAAACTCTGTCCACTGTTTCTGGGCTCTACAATCTGCCAGGAAACCGAGTCGGTCAGCACATCAAAAAACAACACTGTTAAGAGCGAGAGCGCTAAGAAAACAGGCGTAAAAGTTAAAAAAGCAAAAAGTCGGTTTACTTGCTGCCGCCGCCTTATTCTGGCTTGTGCCTGCGGGCTGGTGATGCTACCGGCAGGTGTTTGGGCAATACTAGAAGACTTGCCCGGACGCGAGACACTCATTCGTATTTCTCCTGAAAGCGCCTGACTACCTGTTGCGACAGGACATTAAGGCCCAAGGTGATGACAAAAAGCATCGCCCCCACCACATAAAGCGAACGCGAAGCCAAAGAACCGGCAGGCTGATCGCCAGTGGCCGCTTGCACAATAAACGAGGTCATGGTGGCAATCGTCTCACGCGGGTCAAAGGTCAATGCGGGTCTTTGTCCAGCGGCTAAAGTAACAATCATGGTTTCACCGACGGCCCGGGACATGCCCAGGATAAAGGCCGCCACGATCCCGGAGAGTGCCGCCGGCACGATCACCTTGATGATAAGCGCAAACTTAGACGCCCCCAAACCATAACCTGCTTCGCGCAGACTGCGTGGTACTGCCTGCATGGCGTCAATCGACAGACTCGAGACAGTGGGCAGAATCATAAAGCCCATCACCAGACCGGCAGAAAGGGCATTGAAGAAATTCAGCCCAGGAACAATACGTTGCAAAATAGGCGTAACAAAAAGCAGCGCAAAATAACCAAAAACCACCGTGGGAATTCCGGCTAAAATCTCCAGAATAGGCATAAGCACGGCGCGCGTCTGCTCGGAGGCAAACTCCGATAGATAAATAGCTGCACCCAAGCCAAAGGGCAAGGCAACCAGCAGGGCAATAAAAGTTACCAATAAAGTGCCGCTTACTAGTGGCGCAATGCCAAAACTAGGGTTGGCAAATAGTGGTGTCCACTTTGTGGCGGTAAAAAATTCCAGGATTGAAACCTGGGAGAAAAATCCAAAGACCTCGCTAGTGAGTACAACTATCACTCCAAGGGTGGTCAAAACCGAAACGCTGGCGGCCAACAGCAGCAGTGCAGCAATTGCAGTTTCTCGCCGGGAGCGTCCTCCACGACGATCTAAGCCCAGCTCACGAGCACTGCGGCTCGAGCCGGCAGTTAGCTTAGCACCCTGCATTCACGCCTCCACAAACACAAAACCCAGCCCCCGGGAAAACCCCGGGGGATAAGCATAACTTAATATTATCAAGAGAGTGTCAATCGTTATTATTCACCGCGCAGTACTTGCGCCGGGGTCTTGCCCTTGGTGTCCTGATTAAAAACGCTGCCGGTAACGCGTTCGTTAAAGCGTGCTAAGGCCAGATCATAGACTTCATCTTGTAGCAGAGCATAGCCGGTATCGGCAATGAATTCTCGGCTAGCTTCATCAAGGTAAAACTCCACAAAGCTCTGCAAAGCGGGGTCGGTGTCGGCGGCCTGTTTACTGACATAGATAAAGAGCGGCCGGGCCAAGGGGCTGTAGCTGCCATTTTCAATATTGGCGTTACTCGGCTCGACACAGCCTTCACCATTGTCAACTCTTACGGCTTTCAAGCGGTCTTGCTCTTCAACATAATAGGCAAAACCAAAGTAGGCCATGGCGTTAACATCGCCCTCAACACCCTGCACCAGCACGTTATCGTCTTCCGAGGGGAAGATATCGGTGCGGCTCGCCCCGCTTTCACCGTTAATGGCTTCGGTGAAGTAATCAAAGGTACCTGAGTCAGTACCAGGCGCATAGAGCAGGATTTCACTATCCGGCCAACCAGCCCGCACATCGCTCCACTTGTTCACAACGCCCTCGGCTTCGGGCGCCCACAATTTGTTGAGCTCTTCAACCGTCATGCAGTCCACCCAGTCATTTGCCTGGTTGACGACCACGGTAAGCGCATCAAAGGCTACCGGAATCTCGATAAACTCAATGCCATTTTCAGCGCAAAGCTCCACTTCACTCTGCTTGATCGGACGGCTGGCATCGGAAACCTGGGTTTCCCCGGCACAGAATTTCTTAAAGCCGCCACCGGTGCCCGAAAAAGCAACCGTTACCCGGTTTTCGGGGAATTCAATAGAGAATTCCTCGGCAATAGCCAGTGTAATGGGATAGACGGTGCTCGAGCCGTCAACGCGGATGCCTTGGGCTAAGGCCGTAGTTGTAACAAGGGTCAGCAGCAATAAGATCAGAATTCGTTTCATGATATATCCTCCACACCTAAGACTAGCTGGCAAAAGTCATGGTTTTGTCAACGCCATCAAAAACTCATTTCTCCTGCTGCATAGCCACACCACGAATAAACTGCGCTTGCAAAGCAATTAAGAGCAAGAGCGGAGGCAATAGCGCCACCATCACACCAGCCATGACTATATGCCAATCAATTGTCGCATCGGTGGCAATCAGTAGCTTGAGACCAATCTGAATCTGTCGGGTGCGTTCAAAATTTGCCACGATCAAAGGCCAGAGATACTGGTTCCACATGTAGATAAATTCGATGAGAAATAGTGCCGCCATGTTGGTAAAGGACAGCGGAATCAAAATGCTCCATAAAAACTGAAGCGGGCTGGCGCCGTCAATCACCGCCGCATCGGCTAAGTCCCGCGGTATGGTTCTAAACAACTGGTGGAAGAGTAGTACGCCTGTCGCAGAAGCAAAAAATGGGATGGTTAGAGCGTTAAATGAGTTTACCCAGCGAAACTGGTCGATCAGTTCAAAGGTCGGCACAATGCGAACCGGCAAAGGCAGCATGTGCGTGATCAGGATAAGCACAAAAAACAGCACCTTGAAGCGAAAATCAAAATAGATAAAGGCAAAGGCCGCGAGTATGGATAGTACAATTTTGCCAAGGGCCACGGCAATAGCCACAAATGAGGAATTTAGCAGCAGGCGGCCAAGCTTGGCCTGTTGCCAGGCTATGCTGTAGTTCTCCAGCCAATCGCTGCCAAAGCGCAATTTAGGCGGAAATGCATAATACTCGCTTGGAGATTGGGTTGAAATCAGCAGGGCGTACAAAATCGGCAAGAGCACTAACAAGGTGGCCAGAAGCATGCCCAGATGAGCCAGCAAGAAGGTGATGATTTTGCGAGCCTTCATTGATAAAACACCCTTCTTTGCGCGTAGCGAAACTGCAAGATGGTGATAAGCGCCACTAAGATAAAGAGCATTATCGACTGGGCGCTGGCATAACCACTCCTGAGCGACTCAAAGCCATCGCGGTAGAGCTTGTAAATGAGAAGTTCGGTAGCGCGCCCCGGCCCACCCTGAGTGGTTACATGCAACAAGCCAAAGGTTTCAAAAAAAGCAAAAAGCGTATTGGTAATCACCAAGAAAAACGTCATGGGGCTGATGAGCGGAAACACGATACGACGAAAGCGCACCGGCGGCCCCGCACCGTCAATTGCCGCAGCTTCCAGTAATTCTTTGGGGATTGATTGCAGCGAAGCCAAAAAGAAAACAATATTATAGCCAAGCTGCTTCCAAGTTGCCGCCGTAGCAATGAGAAAAAAGGCTAAGGTTGCGTCAGCCCGCCAATTTAGGCTTGTACCAAACTGGTTGGCTAAAAGGCGCGGAATCGGGCCCACATTGGGGTCGAAAAAAAACGCCCAGACAATGCCGGCAATCGCAGGTGAGAGCGCATAAGGCCAGATAAAAAAGGTGCGGTAGATGGCAAAGCCCGGCAAACGCTGGTTGGCTAAAACCGCAATAGCCAGGCTGAGCGTAAGCCCTACTATAACTACAAAAGCCGTAAAGGCAATGGATATGACTATGGCGTTTAGATAATCCGGGTCTTGTAAAAGCCGCAGATAATTCTGAAAGCCTATAAAAATACGGCGGTCTCCAAAGGGTGCCACCCGGTAAAAAGCCAATCTAAAAGTGTCAATACTGGGATAAATCAAAAAGATCAGAATAATGATCAGACTGGGCGAAAGCAAAATATAAGGAAGCCATTTGTTCTTAAACTGCATTATGTGAGCCCTTCAGGATAAAAAGATGTGGGGCATAGCCCCACATCCAACTTGTCACTTGACTTATTGACCAAAGAGTTCACTGTATTCGCTTAGTACCCGGTTGACTTCCTGTGCTGCTTTATCTAAGGCCTCTTGCGGGTCTCTGTTTTGGGTAACCGCCTCTTCGATAGCGGCTCCAACGATGTCGCGAATTTGTACGAAGTTGCCAAGCAAGACACCTCGCGCCGCTGGTGTGTCTACCCCGGTAAGAATCTGCATAAAGGCCGTTAAGGCATTGGGTTCTCCGGCAAACCAGCCTTCATTTAATAGGGTTAGTACGGCCTCGTTGGTTGCCGGGAAGTAACCGGTGCCTTTGTGCCAAGCGATAGTGTTGTCAATCCGGCCCAGATATTGCAAGAAGGCCCAGGCCGCCTCGAGCTGCTCGTCGCTGGCGCCTTTCATGACCCAGAGTGAACCTCCGCCAATCACGCTGTTGCCGCTAGGATAACCAGGCAGACGCGGCAAGAAGGTAGTACCTACCTCAAAATCGGCCTTGCGCAGAATACCGCCCAAGCTCGAGGTTGACTGTACCAGCATGGCAAAATCGCCCGCTAAGAACGGGTCGTTAGCCGAGTATTCACGCCCTCCATAAACAAGCACACCATCTTGAGTCCACTTTTGCCATTCACCAAGAACCTGTACGCCAAAATCACTATTGATAAAGGCTTCGGTGGCCAAGCCGCTGCGCCCGTTATCGTTGTTGGCATAGAACTGGTTGTGATAGGCAAACATCTGTTCGAAGATCCAGGCAGGCCAGCCAAAGCTTACTCCGCCTTTGGCAGCACCCGATTCAACGATCCGCAAGCCCATCTCATAGAGTTCGTCGAAGGTCCTGGGTGGCCGGTTCGGGTCAAGACCCGCCTCACGAAAGACGTCTTTGTTGTAATAAAGCATCGCCGTCGAGGAATTAAAGGGCATGGAGTAAAGCTCGCCTTGATAACTGTAGTACTTCAGGATAGGTTGTACAAAGGAACCAAAATCCACTTCACCCTGATTCAGGGTATAGACCGGCACAATCGCGTCCGAGTCCAACATGGTCTGTGTGCCGACTTCATACACCTGAACTATTGTCGGCGGACTCCCGGCGCGATAAGCAGCTATGGCTTTGGTAAGGGTTTCGGCATAAGAACCGGTGAATTCTGCATTGACCTCGTACTCTGGAAATTCAGTGTTAAAAGCCTCAACCAAATTGTTGACAACCTCTTGGCGGCTACCCGACATCGCATGCCAAAAGGTAATTTCCGTTTGCGCTAAGGCCCCTGCCAACACGCCGAGCATGCCAGCTAGCGCTAGACCCAATAACCACCGTTTCATCAGAACCTCCCAATAAAATTTATGCCCAAGGGGTTTTTTGGTCCGGTAAGTTCTTCAGGCTTTACCTCCTTTGCCTTATCTTTTTCATTCGCATTCTCTATTATCTTACTGACCAGGCACATCAATGACATACTGCCCTGTCGATAAAATTCGACAAAATCTGTCAAGGGGCTCGCTAAACCATGGCCATATATCCTTTTAATTCAATAATCCAACTATTGGTGGGCGCTAAAAGCTAATGCAAGGGCAAAATGTCCCCAAATCCCCAAACAGTCAAACAGTCGTGTTTGCTCCCGCAAACTTAACGTACACGGCTTAGGCGAGTGCTGTTTACGTTATTCTGACACTAGCTTTTAAACGCGTGGGCAGGCCCGGTCTATATCAGCACTCCAGACCGGGAAACATACCGGAGGTAACTGATGGGTGATTACAAAGCAATTCAGGCCCCGCATGGCCCGCAAAAAACTGCCAAGGGCTGGATTCAGGAAGCTGCCAAACGCATGCTGATGAACAACTTAGACCCCGAAGTGGCGGAAAAGCCCGAAGAACTCATCATCTATGGTGGGCGGGGCAAGGCGGCACGCAGCTGGCAGGATTTTCACAAGATCGTCGCCGTCTTGGACCGTCTGGAGAACGACGAAACGCTGCTGGTCCAGTCGGGTAGGGCTGTCGGTGTCTTTCGCACCTTCGCGCAAGCGCCCCGAGTCATTATTGCCAACAGCAATCTGGTGCCCAACTGGGCCAACTGGGACGAGTTTGACCGCCTCGACCAACTGGGCTTGATGATGTATGGCCAGATGACGGCTGGCTCCTGGATTTATATAGGCACCCAGGGCATTTTGCAGGGCACATTTGAGACTTTTGCCGCTGCAGCTCGCAAACATTTTGACGGTAGTCTAAAAGGAACTATCACCGTAACCGCCGGGCTAGGTGGCATGGGCGGGGCGCAACCACTGGCGGTGACTCTCAATGGCGGCATTGTCATCGCTATCGAGATAGACCAACACCGCATCGAGCGTCGGCTGGCAACCGCCTATCTGGATACCTGGACCCGTAGTCTGGATGAAGCCCTCAAACTGGCTGATGAGGCCAAACAAGCCAAAAAACCGCTTTCTATCGGGCTGCTGGGTAACGCCGCCGAAATAGTACCGGAAATGGTGCACCGAGGCTTTATCCCCGAGTTGGTCACCGATCAAACAAGTGCTCATGACCCCATGTACGGCTATATCCCGCCACTAAAAGCAGACGAAGACCCCGACAGCACCCGCAAGACCGATCCTGAAGGCTACAAGGCCCGTGTCCTTGCCGCCATGGCCGAGCACTGTAAGGCTATTGTAGCCATGCAAAAACAAGGCGCGATTGCCTTTGATTATGGCAACAACCTGCGGGCTTTTGCCAAGATTGGCGGTTTTAAGAATGCTTTTGCTTACCCCGGTTTTGTGCCGGCCTTTATTCGCGATCAGTTCTGTGAGGGCCGGGGGCCTTTTCGCTGGGCGGCACTCTCGGGCAAAGCCGAAGATATCTACAAGACGGACCAGGCGCTGCTAAAGCTTTTCCCCGAAGATGAAGGCTTAAGGCGCTGGCTTACGCAGGGCATCAAAGCGTTTAAGTTCCAGGGTCTCCCGGCTCGTATCTGCTGGTTTGGTTATGGCGAGCGCGACAAGGCCGGGCTGATGTTTAACGATATGGTGCGTCGCGGCGAATTGGCGGCGCCTGTGGTCATTGGCCGCGATCACCTCGATTCGGGCTCGGTGGCCAGCCCCTACCGCGAAACTGAAGCCATGCTGGACAGCTCGGACGCCGTAGCCGACTGGCCGCTGTTAAATTTCGCGCTCAACGCCGTGAGCGGCGCAGGCTGGGTCAGCTTCCATCACGGTGGCGGTGTGGGCATGGGTTACAGCCTGCACGCCGGACAGGTATCCGTAGCCGACGGTTCGGACGAAGCTGCCGAGCGCCTTAGCCGAGTCCTGCTCAACGACCCTGGCACAGGGGTCATGCGTCATGCCGATGCGGGTTATGAGCGAGCAAGGCAAGTGGCTCGAGCCCGTGGAGTAGATTTACCCTAAGAAAAAACTTTATGCCGCTTGTCTTTACAAATATCAGTGAAGTCTATACGCCAATGCAGCGCATAACTGGTGCCGCTCTGGCAGTTAAAGATAGTCGCGTAGCCTGGCTGGGGTCTGGCCCCAATTTACCCGATCTTTACCGCTCCTGGCCTCAGCAAGATATTGGCAACCGGGCTGTTTTACCCGGGCTGGTAGACAGCCACACACATCTGGTTTGGGCGGGTAGTCGTGTGGATGAATACCGCAGACGTGCTAAAGGCTCGAGCTACGAAGAAATCCTTAGCTCCGGCGGCGGCATCTATAACACCGTAACAGCAACACAAAAGGCTTCTGAAGATGAGCTTTACGAACTGGCCCGGGAGCGTGCCAAGATATTTTTGCGAGGTGGCGTGACAACGCTCGAGCTCAAATCAGGCTACGGCCTGGAAGCCGAACACGAGCTAAAGATGCTCAAAGTCATCCGCCGACTCAAAGAAACACTCCCCCAACGCTTTGTGCCTACGCTACTAGCACATGTCATCCCCCACAACTGGTCGCGCCAGAGCTATCTGGAAATGTTCAGCACCGAACTAATCCCCGAGGTAAAAAGACTCGGTTTGGCCGAAGCCGTTGATGTCTTTTGTGACCAGGGAGCCTTTAGTCTTGCCGAGACAAAACGGATATTCGAGACAGCACTAGAGCACGGTCTTAAGATAAAAGTTCATGCCGAGCAGCTTAAACACAGCGGAGCCAGCAAACTAGTAGCCGAGATGGGCGGCCTTTCCGCCGATCACCTAGAACAAAGTACTCTTGACGACTGGCAGGCATTGGCCAAGTCGGGCACGGTTGGCACTGCTCTGCCTGGCGCTACGGTCATCCTGAAAAAACCCTTCCCCAAGCTCAGAGCCATGTGGGATGCAGGTGTCAAGGTCGCTGTTGCCACCGACCACAACCCCGGCAGCAGCCCGCTTTACAGCATGTTTTTAGCTATGCAGCTCGCCATTGCCTTAGGCGGCCTAAGCGCCGAGGAAGCCCTTATTGCCGGCAGCAAACACTCAGCCGAGGCGCTGGCTAAAAGTGACTTGGGCACCCTTAAGCCCGGCGCCAAAGCAGATTTCATCGTCATTGAGGGTACAGACGCCATGCTGCCTCTTTATGGCTGGGGTTATCAGCCCATCCATGCGGTTTATATTGGCGGCAACAAAATCAGCGCCAGTACATAGCCAACATCTCTGCTAACAAACGCGCCCCCACCAAGCTGGTCAAACCCGTCGGGTCAAGGTTGGGGGCTAACTCGGTTAAGTCAAAACCGACAAGCTCGTTGTGTTCAATGCTTGCTTTTAGCAAGCTGAGCACCTCACCATAACTTAGGCCCTCTAGCTCCGGGCTGCTGGTTCCTGGTGCCAAGGAAGGCTCGAGCACGTCAATATCAAAGCTGATATAAACCTTTTTACCCTTTGGCAACAGTGAAATAACCTTATCAAGATCAGTTTTTATCTCTTTGCTGCTCACCAGGCTGTGACCCCGCGCCTTAGCAGCTACAAAGGCTTCCTGACTGGTTCGTAAACCCCGCAAACCAAGCACAGTGATGTGCTTAAGCCCACTAAGCTCCTCCACAGCACGGCGAAAGGGGCTCGAGTTGGCGTAGCGCGTACCATTGCGAGAGTCACTGAAATCCAAATGCGCATCAAACTGCACTACACAAAACTCGTCGATATCATCAAAAGCCTTTAAGAGCGGATAACTCACGCTGTGGTCTCCCCCGACAAAAACCGGAAGTTTGACCCGCCGACGCAAATCCCTAGCCGCCGCCGTGATACGCCGAAAGGACTCTAAGTGCTCGAGCTGTGCCGGGTCCACGTCACCGGCATCAACAAGACTGGCTCCCGCTAATCGGTAAGTCTCGGTCTCGATATCAAAATAGCCTTCTGGTGCGGGTGCATAACGCCCCGAAGCCTCACGCAAGGCATTGGGGGCAAAACGCGCTCCCGGACGGTAACCAACGGCAAAATCATAGGGCAAACCCAAAAAGCCAATATCGGCAGTCCAGTTGTCTGTTAGCGGCTTGTGCGGCGCTTTTAAGAAAGTTGCCGGTCCGGTAAAGGATAGTTCTGTGTGACGCATAGCCGTAGTCTACGGGAAATGCAGCCAAAAGAAACCCCAAGCTTTCCAAAGCGGTCCAGGTTTCTTGGCTAACGGCAACCTCATAGGGGTGATATTTCCACTTTGTAAGTGATTCACAAATCTTGATTTCTTTAATCAGGAATGACGCCTTTGTCTGCTCTCCCGTCCAGCACGCATCCCTTCACGCTGCGACCTGAGTTTCCCCGGTCAGAACGGTACTCCTGAGCCTTTCCGCCGCCAGCGATCGTGCAGCTTTCCAGGTCACCCCGGGCTGAGCAGCCCGTTCAGCCCGCATCACGTTGAACGCCGCCAGCACCAGATCCGCATGCTGCAAGTGCGCCGCGAACGCCAGGCATTGGCACGACGAAAGCGCCAAGCTCTGTTTCCTGGTTCGGTGCGACACCTCTTGCAACCACCTTTTGCAACCACCTTGCATGCCAAGCATTCATCCCCGCCTGAACTCCGCCCGGCGGGGTGCTGACCAGCACCGTCAGGTGCCAGCCCACACCCTGCGCTTTCCACACCAGCAGCAAGTCCACCACGCCGACTTCCTCGATGATAACAAAGGCGCGTTTCACGTACCGCTTCAGCTTCGGGTACCACTGGGCTCGACCCGGTGGGTACCGCTCGGCCAGCTCCGACGCCTTGACGAGCTGCGCGTCGACCATGACCTTGTTGCTCTTCTTGAAGCGCATCACAAAAGGCACGCCCCTAGCCTTGAGGCTGCGCAAAGTCAAGCGACTGCAGAACTGCGCGTCCGGCAGGCGCCTTTGCAAAGCGCTTTGGGGAGGAGCGGGATCACGAGCGAGGAGTCGGCAGGCGTACTGCTTGCTGACCGGGAGGAGACATCGTTCGGCCATGTCGGTGACACTCTTGCAGTTGCTGAGGAGGCCGAGGGTGTAGCCCTTCTGTAGACTGGGTAGTGCGGTACTGCACATACCGCAGATTACCCGTGCTGACCGGGGCTTCTACCGCCTCGACTGCATGGGTAATCGTCTGGGACGAGCTTTCTGATTCAGGCGACGCTCCTGCTTATTAAGCCTGCTCGAAGCCTCGCGGAATCGACTTAGCCCAGGAGCCTTGACGGCAGCTTTGTTCCAGCGAAAAGGGGGGTGAAGCGGTAGGTCGCTCGGTCAAGGGCAACGGCTCGACGCTGATGATCGTAAGTGAAGCACAGGGTCTGCCCGTTGCTTTCTTGCTCGAAGCAGCCAATACCCACGAGTCTCAATTAGCTCGCGATGTGCTTGCTAACGTCAAAGTTCCCCGACCAGTTTGTGGTCGTCCTAAAACCCGCATTCTCAGCCTGGCGATGGCTAGAGCTTTTGATGCGCTAGAACTGCGCCGTGACTTGCGTAAGCGCGGTATCAAGACCTCCATCCCTGAGCGCAAAAGGCAAGGCAAACGCAGGCAGCGTGGACCGAGACCTAAGCTTTATGACGTAAGCAAGCGCCGCTACAAGGTCGAAC
>JASBUK010000058.1 GCA_030147925.1 Trueperaceae bacterium | reverse complement strand
ACCGCGACGTGGGAGCTGCCAGGAACATTTTGCGTGAGGGCATTCGCGCATTCTGCGGAGGTGACGTAAGACGGGCTGCGCCTGCTGTCGCCGTTTGACGCATCAGAATCCCCCGGCTTTAGACGTGGGGAGTATGTCAATCGGTACTTTCGCCAGCACCTGGCGAACCAACCTAAGCCGCGAGCAGATGCTGGAATGACAAAACCGGCCCGGGGGAGGCAAAGAAGATGGGGGGCAGTTATCGCCTACCTAGCCATTCCACGGCTAGGTAGTGTTATTGGTCACCTCAACGCAGTTCCGACCACGACGTTTCGCAAGGTACATAGCAGCATCAGCGCGCTTAAAGATATCTTCGGGCGTATCGACTGAACGAAGTCCGCTTACACCTATACTTATCGTTAATTCACCCACCCCAAAATCATGGTGAGCTACCGCGTGGCGAATTCGTTCGGCCAAGAGTTTGGCTTCTTGCCAATCGGTCTCTGGCGTGATGATTACAAATTCCTCACCGCCCCAGCGTGCTGGTATATCGACATCACGCACGTTTTGCCTAATTACCTCACTCAGCTGCTTTAGTACTTCGTCGCCCTGGTGGTGGCCATAGGTGTCGTTTATCCGTTTAAAGTGATCGAGATCTAAAACTAGCAGACTCAGGGGATTCTCGTAACGCTGGGCACGCCTGAATTCTTCGGTGACTCGTTGCTGGAATTCATAACGGTTGTATAGGCCAGTAAGCTCGTCATAGCTTGCTTTTTTCACAAGAGTAGCCCTGCTTGTTAGCATCTGGCCTGCCATTTGGTTTAGCACCGAGGCTAAGCGGCCTAGTTCATCGTGCCGGTTTAGCTTTAGACGATGCGACAACTCTCCTTTGGCGAAACGCAGTGCTCCCTGCTCGAGCTCCTGGAGGGCATCCAGATCGGCGCCTAGCAGGCGACCTCCCCAAATAATCGTGACAAGGCCCAGACTGGCAAAAATGAGGATGGCGTCGTAGACTCTGCGTTTGCGGTTACGGCTACGTGACAGGCGCTCCAGCATATCTTGATGCGTAAATTCATGCACCCGATCGAGATTAGCAACGATACTGTCAAGACTACTGTCAAAACGCTCCATCGCCAGTACTGCGGTTGAACTGTTTGGTGGATAGGGCAGAGCAAGGATATCTCTCCCTAAGGGCTGAGCTTTTTGCCACCCTTGATATTGGGTTTTTAATGCGGCTAATACATCAGCTTTTAGAGGTAACTCCAGCGATATCAAGGCTTCAAATGTTTCGTTCACCTCGCTGCTTAGCCGCTCATAAATAACTCGCTCTGCCGGGTCGCCATTAATGAGATAGTCGTTGGGCGGCATTGCAGTTCTTAAGAGCAAGGTCTGCAGTTGTGACATCGGGTGCGTCTCGTTGCGCATCTCATCCAGGCTGGCTGTAAGGATGGTGACTGTACTCTGTATAGACAACAAGTTGCTGAGCGTTCCCGCTACCAAAGCCAGGAACACAAGCCCAATACCGGTGATGAAGCGCCCTCTAAGAGAAGTGCTTAATAGGCGCTTCATGCTTGTACCTTGTCGCGTGTGGATTGGTTGTTCACGCTTCCAGCACCCCTAGAAATGCCTCGACCACAGCGGGATTAAACTGTATACCTTTTTGTTTACTGAGCTCGGCCACCGCTTCTTCATGACTCCAGGCGTGCTTGTAAGGACGTTCGCTGGTTAGGGCGTCGTAAACATCGACCACGGAGAACAGGCAAGCCAGCAGGGGAATCTCGCTGCCGGACAAGCCATCGGGGTAACCGTTGCCATCCCAGCGTTCGTGGTGGTGGCGCACTAATTTAAGTACTGGCTCAGGCAAAAAATGCAGTTGGCGCAGCATCTCCTCGCCGATGGTGACGTGACCCTTGATTACCTCGAACTCCTCGGTAGTGAGCCGCCCGGGCTTAAGCAAAATCTGGTCGGAGATGGCAATCTTGCCGGTATCGTGCAAGTAGCTGCCCCAACGCAAATGACCCAATGTCTCCTCGTTCAGCCCTAGGGCTTCACCCAAACGCAAGGCCAGGTGGGTTACCCGATCGGTGTGTCCCTTGGTCTCGTAATCGCGGTATTCCAGCGTCAAGCCCATGATCCGCAGGGATTCCTCACGCGTCTCGGTCACCTCTTTTAAAGCCTGCATGCGGGCTATCGCCGCGCCGGCAGCCCGGGCGAGCGCTTGTAAGTAGTAGTGGTCCAAGGGGCTTAATTCACCACCGTTTTTCACCAAGTTAACGGCTAGCACGCCTAGCAGCTCTCCCTTGGAATCACTAAGGGGTACGCCCAGGTAAGCGGCGGGGATGCGCTCACCGGAAAAGAATACGGCTTCCGGCGCGGTGGATACGTCACGAATGTATAGGGGCGCTCGTGAGTCGAAGACACGCCAGGTAATTCCTTGTCCTCGCGCCAAGCTTCGACCCAGTCCATTTTCAACGAGGTGTCCTGCCGCGGCAACAATCTCCAGGTCGTCAGTGTCCGGTCGGTAGAGGCAAACGAAACCGCCTGATGCCTTAGTGCCGGCCAGCGCCGCTTCGGTGACCAGCTTAAAGATCTGTGCTGTGGTGTTGGCGGGTCGCAGCACCAGGTGAGCGTATGAGGTCGCCTCCAGGCGGGTAAGGTGCTCAAGATCCTCCAGTTCACCGCCGGCTCTAGCGGCCAGTGTTTTGAGGACGAAATCAAAGAACTCGGCATTTGTTTCTTCCAGGGGCTGGTCGTGAAGGCCAACCAGAATACCCAGCTTGCGCCCGTCCTTAGCAATTAAGGGTATGCCTACGTAAGCCTCGGCGCCCATAACAGCCAAGTCCTTATCCTCGGGGAAAAGCTCCGCTACTGACCTGGGGTAAAAGCATAAACCTTCTATCATCACGTTCTGGCAGGGGGCACCGGGTAAGCCGTAACTGAATTTCTCCAGGCCATGCACGGCAAAAGCTTCTACCCGAGCTTGTTCAATAAGCCGCCCGGCGAATGCCCAGCGCAAGCCAAGAATTTCGGCCAGAGTCTTAACCAACTTCTCAAAGAAAACCTCACCCCCGGTTGGCAACTCGCTGAGCCGCCGTAACGCCTGCTCTCGCTTAGCTAGTTGCTGGGTGCGCTGCCGCACCTGCTGCTCCAGCCGAATATTTTGCGTTCTCAGGGAGCGGTGCAGAAAGCGTGTTTCCAACAGGTTGTTCACCCGCAAGAGCACTTCTTTGGGATCGAAGGGTTTGGTCAGGAAGTCACTCGCCCCGGCCTGCAAAGCCTCGGCCCTGGTTTCCTCGCTCACGTCGGCGGTGAGCACGATGACCGGCAAAAAATCATCGGCGGGAAGCTGCTCGCGAACCAGCGCCAACACCTCAACACCACTCAGGTGTGGCATGAGCACATCCAGCAAGATGATATCGGGCTTAAATTCGGTCAACAGCGGTATTACTTCGCGGGGGTCGTTAACACCTTGCAATTGCGTATAGCCCGCCCGCTCCAGGAAGCGCTCGAGCAAACGAACGTTCACCTCTTGACCATCGACAATCAAAATCTGTGCATTAGAGTGTTTGGCAGGCATTGCTGTGTTCACGCTTCCTCGTCGCTCCCGGCAGTCAAATGAGTGTTTAACAGGTTCATAAAGGGCTGCAGCTCGAAGGGCTTCGTCAGATAAGCTGCCGCGCCGTCTTGGGTGAGCCGTGTTATCTGTCCCGGGGTGGCGTCGGCGCTGAGCACGACTACAGGGATATCTCGCGTCTGAAGATCGTCCTTTAAGCGTCGCAGCACTTCCAAGCCACTCATGTCGGGCAAGTGCAAGTCAAGCAAGATCAAGTCCGGCAGGTGCTCACGCGCCAACTCAAACCCAAACTCGCCCTGCATCGCCACTACCAGCTTCACGTTGGGCAGGTGGGCGATTAAGCGCTCAATCAGGCGGACGTTGGTCAGGTTATCCTCGACATACAACAGGGTGCTGTCCGGCACCTGTAGCGGAAGCAAGGCGGGACTATGCTTGGCTTTAGCATCCTCCACTTGACCTTGCACCCGGGCTAGTGTGAGCCAGAAGGTGCTACCTTGTCCAATCTCGCTCTCCACCCCCAAATCTCCACCCATAAGCTCCATGAGTTGCCTGGATAACGCCAAACCAATGCCTGTACCTTCGATGTCGCTGGCTTTCATGCCCAGGCGTTCAAAGGGGGTAAAAACTTTGGCTTGATCCTCAGTTGAGAGGCCGGCCACGGTGTCAGTCACCATAATGCGCAGTTCCTCGCCATGCTGTTCACAGCGCAAACTCACGCCACCTCCCTCGTGGTTGTACTTGATGGCGTTGGAGATGAGGTTTAGCACCACCTGCTTGAGGCGCTGGCGATCAGCCAGCACATGGTGTTCACAAGCGCGGGGAACTCCCGAGAGATCCACGCCACGCTTAGCGGCCAGTGGTGCAAGCAAGTCCAGCACTTCATTCAGCACATCACCAAGCCGGATCGGCTCCAGCGAGATGCTCATCCGGCCGGCCTCAATGCGGCTGATATCCAGCACCTCGTTAATGAGCGCTAACAGGTGACGTCCACCCTTGAGGATGTCCGTGACGCTTTCGTGTTGCGCCGGGCTTAAATCATCAAGCTCCAGCAATTGCGCGAAACCAAGGATGGCGTTCATGGGGGTGCGCAGTTCATGGCTCATACGCGACAGGAACTCACTCTTGGTTTTATTGGCTCGGTCAGCCGCCATTTTCGCCGTTTCCAAGGCGTCCATCATTTCCTTGCGTTCGGTGATGTCGCGTGCCGCGCCCAAGATGCTGATGACCTGACCCTCGGTGTTGAGAACAGGTGTAATACTATCCTCTAGCCAAACGTACTGCCCGCGCTGTTCATGACGGAAGCGATAGCGCCTCACCAGGGGACGCTTTTCGTCTACCAGCCGCTGGGTTGTTTCCACCACATTGGGCATGTCATCAGGGTGCAAGTGCTTAAACCAGGTGTCCGGGTCTTTAAGAAACATGTCCGGGCTTATGCCCAACATGGCCTCAACCTGAGGATTAACAAAGGCAATTATTCCCTGCAGGGGCTCAGTAGCAAAATCCACCTTATAGACGACCTCCTGAACGGTCTCCAGGATCTGGCGGTTATTTGCCTCTGATTTCCTGAGCGCTTCCTCGGCTTCCTTGCGCTCGGTTATGTCCTGCACAATGCCCACAAACACCGGAGGAGTCTCCGCGCCAAAATACTGCGACTGCAGCTCGGCAATATATAGTGTGCCATCCTTGCGTTGATGCACCGCTTCAAAAATAACAGCGTCTGTCTCACCTGCAATCAAGGGCTGTAACATAGCCTCGAGTTCTTCTTTGCTTTCGGAGGTACTAATGTCATCAACCGTGAGTTGCTTTAGCTCCTCTAAGGAATAACCAAGATTCTGTCGAGCGCCTTTGTTCGCTTGGATGAAACGTAACGATCGTGCGTCAGCAACGTATATTTCATTGCTTGTGCTGTCCAGAACCTGGCCAAGGCGCTGGTTGAGCACTTCGGTTTGTTTGCGCTCACTGATATCGGTTATGAAGCTCATAATTGCAAGGCCACCCTCCAGCTCAACCGCGCTCAAGCCCACCTCGATAAGGAAGCTGCTGCCGTCCTTGCGCGAACCCAACAAATCCCGTCCAGTTCCCATCCTCCGCGTTTCTGGATTTTCCATGTACTGACTACGGTAACTCGCGTGTCTTTCCCGTACGGCCTCAGGCAACAGCAGCTCAATCGGTTGGCCGATAAGCTCATTAGTGTCATATCCGAACATCTCCTCGGCATTGTGGTTTGCCAGCGTTATTCTGCCTTCACCGTTCACCACCGCCACGCCTGCGGGGGCATTTTCCAACAATGCACGAAATTTATTCTCACTGGCTTGCAGGTCAGTGAACAACTGTCGCTCCTGCGAGATATTGCGTATGGCTACCGCCCGCACTTCCCGACCACCAAAGGTCGTATTCTTAGCCTGAACCAAGACCAAAAATGGCGTTCCATCTTTTTTTCTTAGCCACGCTTCGTAGGGGGTCTCAAGCTGGTTTTCGATAGCTTTTTTAACCCTCGCGCGGGAACGGGGGTCAACCACCGTCAGCAAGTCCATGCCCGCTAACTCATCAGATTTGTAACCAAACATTGCAGCGCAAGCCGAATTAGCTTCAATAATCACCCCTTGACTGTAAAGCAATAGTCCCTCCCAGGCAGCCTCACTCAAGGCTTGATGACGGCGTTAAGATTGCCCAAAAATGCGGCAATGAAAAAGTACAACACGAGTCCAACCGAGAGTTGAACTGGGCCGGCACTAAGCCCTGGCGGGGCAAACGACAACACTGCTGCATATACAACGTACGTGGCAGTGACAGCGGCGACAATAATCCCCGCACGTAAGCCGCTTACTGCAGCGGCCATCACGGTAAACGCAAATAACACAAGAAAAGGTGCAGGGGGAGTATCTCCAGCACGTCGAATGCCCTCAATGAGGACGAGCAAAACAAGCGCCATGAATGACCAAACGTAAGCATTCGTTAGTACACGGTTTAGAATTGTACGAATCATAACTCCCTAGCTTTATCGTGTCTAAAATGTTCCGAATTGTGCATTCTCATACCATCTTAACACGCCGTGATTTGACCTAATCCACGAGAATACTATTCTCCGGAGTCTTATAAAAAGCTGACGTCGAGCCCTTCGCTTTCGGAGGACTGTGGTCACGCTGGGAGCGCGGCGCGAAGGTCGTCGATTCCTGCACGATCCTGACCACCAGCCCAAACAGGCTCATGAGCACAATCCACAAGCGAATGCCGGTGATTTTGCACCTCGATGATTTTGAGCGCTGGCTCGATCCCGAGATTCAACGCGTGGTTGAACTCGAGGACCTCTTCAGCCCATACCCGGATGGCGGCATGGAGGCTTATCCGGTCAGCAGGGAAGTTGGGAACTCACGTATCGATCATCCGGGCCTGGTGGCCAGGGTTTGACGTGCTGCCTACCAACATACTGTCGCAACTTAATTCTGCGATTAGCCCAACCTGCGCAAGAAGCCCTGAATTGTCGCGTGTGCTTCAATAACATCAACGCAAGTTAAGTCAAGCTCTTGCGTTAGTGCCGCGAAGTCGTCTTTCCAGGCACCGGGAGGTGCAGGTAGAGTTTCCGGCATACTGTGGCGCGCGTAGCTTGAGGACTTCGGAGGGCATAAGTCCGAGCTCGATCAGCAGCAACATATCCACTAAATCTTTAACTCGGCTCGGGTTTTGCCTTGGCGTCGTGTAGGCATGCAATTTGTCAGCAAAATGATCTTCCAGTGGATAAATTGCCAGCCGGGGTGTCGGTATTCCCGCAAACCCCAGATCGATACCACCCTCAACCCAGTCGGGTTGCCTTATAGTAACGTCGCCCTGACCAAAATCAAGCGGGAAGGATGTGTATGTTCGCCCGTCGAGGATGGCTTCAACCCGAAAACGGTAACCTCCCAACGGCAGGCCTGCAAGTTCGTCTTTGGTACGACTCACACGGAACTGAAAGAAGTCCCCAAGGTCCCGCTCAGCGGCAGTTTGGAGTTGCTCGAGCAGATCGTCCAGCGGTGGTGGCGGGACATTCAGGTCGAGGTCTTTGGTAGCGCGAGCTCTGGCCCTAAAACGTAGCTCGAGTGCATAACCACCCTTAAGAACCCAGCGTTCCGAGCGCGTGTAGAACAGGCGAGCCAGAAAACGCTCGAAGGCGACGCGTTTCATCAGGCGCGTAACAAGAACGCCCTGTTCTTGCGCCTGGTGGTTTAGGCGGTCACCTAGTGCCCGACGAAACGCTGCTGCGGTCTTGTATTTCATGACATCCCGACGTAGGCGAAACGTTCACGCACTCTCGCTGGCGAATGCTCTATGGCTTCCCTGAGTTTCGTACGGCGTACGAGGCCTCGCTCTAAAGCTTCAACTGTGGCTTGCTTGAGGTGCTCGGGGCTAGTGGGAGAGGCCGCGACATCCAGGAGCGTTCGGAGGGCTGTGGTTATACGAAAACCACGGTGTTGTTCGGTCTCCTCGCTAGTCAGCACAGCCTTGTGCAGCACAACGCCTTTCGGGGGAGTCTTGCGAAAACTCTGTGGAACAGTGAGGTGGATGGTGGCAGGCATCACGTCACTGAGGTCATAAAGACTAAGCGCGGTGTCGTGCGAGACCACGGCCTGCACCTCTCCCACCCTGTTGCAGCTCCACAGCGAGAGGCGCACCAGATGTTCGAGGTCACTCTGTGGATAGTCGCGTAATCTGAACACGCCCCAACCCATGTCGCGCCAGTGACCTTGCTTGCGGTGATAGCTCTGGTTTGGGTAGCTGTAGCCAATATCGAGAGCTTGCCTTGCGGTGAAGTAACCTGCCTGCTGGTCGGCAACTTCAAACAGTGAGGTTGCCAGGTTGTCCGAGCTCTTGACCGAGGAAGCACACATACATAAAACTTAAAGGATTTTTAAGGTTTATGCAAGTTTCATATCTTCTAAGCATAGTTGTACCCCTTGCCCTTAACCGGGCTAGCCACCCGCCACAACTTAACGGCCCTGAGCGTCATGGCCCTGCCTTGCCGCTGCAACTCAACTCGCCCTCGACCAGCAGAACCCGGGCGTCCCTGAGCAGTTGCTAGCGTGTCAAGTCAGTTCCATAGATTAATTCTCAAAGTGCCGAGCACAGTCAGTCCAACGATTTCCTGCCCACCTCGATAATGCGCCTCATACGCGTGATAATGATTGGGGCTCTCGCCTGGCTTGCAAGATCAGGGGGCAGATGCTCGGAGATAGCTTCGACAAAATCCTCATTAACCAGGAGATCGCGAAACTCACTAACGATAAAGCCCCGCACGTCTTTGGGAGCCTGCTGAACTTCCTCGAAGATTTCTTCTCGCCCATCTAGGAGGATAATGATGTCTTCTAGATCGTGGCTGAAGCGATAGTCTGTTTTCCCACGCCCATGAAATGCCTCAATCTTGGATGCGATCAGATACGGAGTAGTGACGAGCCGTAAGGTTGTGCCGTCTGGAAGCGTCATGGCTTGGGCATGACTGATCAGGTCAAGATACCAGCGGTTGGAAAACCCGAGGACTGACTCATCAGGAGGCATAAGATCCACTGTTACACCGTCAATGATCCAACGACAGACAGGATCACCCTCTTCCGTTGGTTGTGTAAACCCAGCTTCCCGTAACTTCTCCTCAAGCTGGTTATAGGCTCGCCTGGAGGCTACGGGTGCCACAACATCGATGTCGAGCGTAGCTCTTGGCTCCGGCGCGGCAGGATCGGTGAGGAACAGGCCGATGGTTGCGCCGCCGACGAACACGACATTGCTAATGCCAATTTCCTGTAACCGTTGAACCACACGGCTCAGATTTGCAGCAATGGTGACGTTCATCTTAAACGCTTGCGCAATTGGTCTTCTGCTAGTTTGCGCTCCCTCGCCCTGCCAATGCGAATGGCGTCTACTAAGGCCAGGAGTTCGTAGAGCTTCGGATCACGCCGTGCCGCATTGGGCGCTTCTTTGTGAAGGGGTGTCACTGCTTGCCCCCGAACGCCGCCCTGTGGATCGGGCCAGACAGGGATGTCGCTACTTGGGCTTATCATGCCAGCGAGTGGTGGGGCGGCATGAGCGGTCGGCATTCCCCTGGTGAGTTCGCCAGGTTTGACATAGTAGACGTAGCGAATGCCATGCAATATGAACTCGAGTAACGCACTATGGTTAACCTTTCGCCCCGCTTTCACGAGGCCGGCATCGCTTAGGCGTTGGACAGAGCGGTGAGCACTACCCAACCCAACGTGTAACTCGGTAGCGAGTGATTCATAACCCAGTGGTTGCTCAGCGCTCGTTAGCAGCTTTAAGCAGGTGATCACATCCTGTGGTTTGAGCATGGGCTGATCATAACATTTCCAGTTTCCGGAAACTGGAAAACACTTCCTGGAGGGACAAGATCATTGCTCAAAGAGCTTGGCGACTGATTTAATCGGCAGCAAAAGATCCAATGGAGGGTCAGGCAGGGAGTCTACCACTACTGCCACCGAACCGATAAGATTGCTCAACTCAAAACTGAGCTTCATGGGCGTAGCGCCGAGCTCGAGCAACTGCTGGCGTATCAGATCGATCGGGTGCAACTCGTGTTCGTTAAAGCCCTTGCCGGCATAATCCCAAACGACTCGTTCGCTGAACTTCAGCTCCGGCAACGCCGGGCTCTCGGGCAGGCCACTAAAGAGCGGTTTGACCCCGGCGCTTTGCGTGTTGCTGAGCGCCTGAATCTGATAAAGAACCTCGCGGCGCTCCTGCAGCCTGTCAAAGGCTTCGGCTTTAGCCAGCGCTTCGAGCGCGTCTTTGGCGATGGCCACCCGTTCGTAAAGCTCGGCGATACTACTGAAAGAACCAGCCGCTAAACGCTTGAGCATGATCTCCCGGCACAGGCTTGCCGACACCCCCTTGACGGCGCTCAGCGGTGGGCGCAGACGCTTACGCCCGGACTCTCGCTCCACCCGGTAGTAAGTCTTAAAGATAACAAGAAATGCTTTCTCTATCATATGAAAGTGCTATACTTATCATGTGAAAGAGGTGGCTAAGATGGCTGATATGACGTTCACACCCTTTGTGCCCAAGCAGACTCCGGGCCGGTATGGGGCTGGTCTGGGTTTGGATGTCAATACTGTGGGTGAGCTGCTCGAGCGGCTCGAACAGGGCTTACCAGCTGACGCCTTCAGCCGACTTCAGTCCCTTTTAGGCGTCTCTCAAAAAGTGCTGGCGGCTTACCTGGGTTTATCCGAGGCCACGCTTCACCGGCGCTTCGCCGAAGGGCAGTTCAGAGCCGAGGAGAGCGAGCGGCTTTACCGCTACGCGGAGATATTTGAGAAGGCGGTCTATCTCTTCGAAGATGAGGCGAAAGCGCGGGCGTGGCTAGGTAAACCGGCCCTCGCACTAGGAGGGCAAACACCGCTTGACTTCGCCCGGAGCGAGCAGGGTGCGCGAGAAGTCTTGGGCGTGATCGAGAGGCTGGAATACGGAGTACTTGGTTGAGGCTCTCGGCCTGGCGCATCCTCAAAGCCAGGTACCAGAACCAGCCGCTTAGCGGTGAGGGTGCGCGGCAGGTGGGGGGACGCTGGAACCACCGGGGCACACCCCTCGTCTATCTGGCAGAGTCGATTGCGCTCGCCACACTAGAGCTGCTCGTCCATCTGCAAGATGCCGAAATACTCCCGAACTACGCGCTCGCCGAAATCCGCTTCGACAGCTCGCTGGTCCGTGAATTGCGTGCTGAAGACCTGCCCGGGGACTGGAACGTCTTTCCGCACCCGGCAAGCACGAGGGAGATTGGGCAGCAGTGGATTGACGCCCGAGGTTCCGCCCTGCTCAAGGTCCCAAGCAGCGTGAGTCCGCGTGAGGCGAATTACCTGCTAAACCCGGAGCACCCTGACGCAAACGATGTCGAGGTGGCGGCGGTACTGGACCATGCTTTCGACCCACGGCTATTCAAGTGAGGCAAAAATGTCTAAAACTGTTCTGCGGCGGACGCGCGCATCTCTTGCTTAGCGCGAGGCGTTGAAGCTTCATGCTATCATGTTGAATATGATACAAAACCCCTTTACCTCCACCCGCGAGGCGCTGTTTGAGCAGGTACTCGACACCACACCTAATGAGGTAATCGAGGCGGTGCTCAAGCAGACCGTCGTCGGCGAGCCCTCGCTCGAGCAGGTTCTCACCCGTCTGGCTTCGCTGCTCGGCGTCAGCAAAACCGATGCCCTGGTCGTGCTCGGCATCAGCCGCTCGCGCAAGAGCAAGAATCCGGACATGAGCGTCGAACTGTTAGACCGCACCTACAGCGCCTTGACCCTTTTCGCGCGCGTCGCGAGCATCCTCGGACAGGAGGAGGCGAAGGTCTGGTTCGGAAGCCCTAAAAGGATGTTAGATGGAGCTAAACCCGTGGACCTACTCGCCACACGTGTCGGGGTAGGCAAGCTCGAGAACATGCTCACCGCGCTGGAGGACGGCACGTTCCTTTGAGAACGTACCGCTTGGCCTTCACGAACAGCCTGAGTGTGGCGTTCAGGCCGCGCGGCGCGCCGGGGCGCTGGAACAGTGAAGGCATGGTCGTGGTATATACGGCGGAGCATGCTGCTTTAGCAGCTCTAGAAATTCTGGCCGGTTGGGAGGTCTACGCCAGCCTGCAAGGCTACAGTCTCTACCGTTGCACCTTCGATGAGGCGCTCCTCGAGGACGCTTCAGGTGACATCGACATCACCGACAGAACGCGAACGCGGGCGTACGGCGACGCCTGGGTTCGTGAAGGGCGGAGCGTAGCCCTGCGCGTCCCCTCGGTCGTCGCGCCCGAGAGCTTCAACGTGCTCCTCAACCCGGATCATCCAGCCTTTCGTCAGGTTGAGCTCAAGGCGCTTGGCCTCTTCAGCTTTGAGGAAAGGATCGCAGCTCTCGTTGAGCGGGTGAAGGAATAAGCGGTTCACGACCGCGAGTTGCCCTTACTTTGTGCGGCGGACGCGCATGTCAATTTGCGAGCCAACTTCATTGCTCAAACGGCTTAGCGATTGAGCTCGTCGGCATTACAAGCTTCATGGGTGAGCCACAGGGGGGCAGGATTGCTGCAGGAGACGGGCTGGTCACAGGTTTATCTGTTGCGGTTGCGGTATGCCGAGTCGTGATCGGGGTGTATGAAAATAAAGCGCAAGACATCCCCCTCGCGCTTTACCACGGCACGACATTTCCTGGTGATGCGAATTGTGTAGATGTCATCGGGCACGGACATAACGCGCTCCCACCTGGGCTTCTTTAATTTGTACAGAGTTTTGAAGAAAGCCAGCACGTCTGGCTTTTCAAGCTCGAGCAAACCTTCCTGAAAAACCTGGCCGTTGAGGTCAAGGTCCATCAGTCATCGAGGCGTTCTTTGTGTTTGCTCTCCCACCTGGTTCGCAGGTCGGCCTCAAAAGCTTCCAGATCACTGGCCTGGCTGGGGTTTTCACGAGCCCAGTCCAGTCCGGCTGCCAATTTGCTTTGAGCCGGTTCCTGGTGCAGCCACAATTCGTCGTCGGGAATCACTTGTGCAGTGCGAATAAGCCAGACGCCCTCTTCAGGGCTCTCAATGACCACCGTGCGCCCGGCATATTCCTTGCCTAAAGAAATTTGGCCGCTGGCGCCAATTGTTTTAATGCTCATGCGGCATGATAGCATAAATACACGAATCTTTTTGCTGGTTCCCCGAACGTAAAGCGACAGAATGCGGCCATCCAACCTTTGTCAGGATCCAGGTGATGAGGTTGGGGGAGAGTTTGCACGCAGCCCCTTTGCCCAAGCGTTCAAACAGGCTCTTGGAGGGTACTACGATGTCTAGTATAGTATGACTATCAGGGCTGTGCGCAAGCAGTTTTCTCCGCTGCAGATGTGAGTCGCCACGAGGCTCGGGAAATGTCTCGACACAAAGAGCGACTGGGTGCCGTGATAATTGCCCAGATACCAATTGTATTCTACTTTCGATTATTTTGATTGTTGCGTTTATTACGCTTATCGCTTAAAATGATTATTGAGGACTAATATTATGACGAACATGCCCCGACCCTTTGTACCCAACGATCAAGAAAAGCTACTGGCCCTTGAGTCGAGTCGCTTTCTTGCTGCTCACCTTGGTAACGAAGGAGCACTCGAAGTCAGGATTGATGATAGTGATGAAACTGTAGTCATTCCCAGTTCTGCCTTGCAGTTGCTTCAGTACGTCTTGGCACAAATGGCCGAGGGAAATGCAGTCACTCTGACACCCCTTCATGCTGAATTGACGACACAGCAAGCTGCCGACCTGCTCAGTGTTTCCCGTCCTTATCTCGTATCTCTGCTTGATGAGGGTAAGATACCTCACCGCAAAGTAGGAACGCATCGCCGAGTGTTATTCCGTGATGTGATGGCCTATAAAGACGCATCAGATACAAGGCGACGTGATGCGCTCAGAGAACTTACGGAGCAGGCGCAAGAGCTTGACATGGGATACTGATTACCCGGGTTCAAACTCTGGCTTTAAGGCATGACGAACTTGACTGCACTTTATGACGCTAACGTTCTTTACCCGGCTCCTCTTAGAGACCTACTGATTTACCTGGCGCTTACGAATCTTTTTCGGGCCAGGTGGACGAACTATATTCACGATGAGTGGATGCGAAACGTTCAAAAGAACCGACCCGAGCTCAGCAGCAAACAACTCGAGCGCACTCGTCAACTGATGAATAATGCCGTAGAGGATTGCCTGATAACAGGTTACGAGTCGCTGATACCTGCTTTAAGCTTATCCGATCCTGACGATAGACATGTGCTTGCTGCTGCTATTGCTGGTCGAGCCGATGTCATCGTTACCTACAATCTGAGAGACTTTCCTGCTGATGTGCTCGAGCTCTATGGTATCGAAGCGCAGCACCCAGATGTTTTCATTGCACGCTTGCTTGATCTGGATGCGGGTTCAGTTCTTAAGGCCGTTAAAGAACAAAGGGCGAATTTAAGGAGGCCGCCCGTAAGCGCCGAAGCTTTAATCACAACGTTTGAGCAGTTATCCCTCCCTCAAACCGCATTGCGCTTGAGGGAGTTCGTCGATCTCATTTAGCGCAAAACCAACAGCCCTTAGGGGTTTGACAGTGATCCCCATAGGGGGTACCGGGTTAAGGCGTTGTCATCCCAATGGTCAAACAGGACGAACGCAAGGGCATATTTTCAAGCCTGACCTGCGTTTGTCATCAGTTGACCGACCTCTCCCCGCCTCAAAACATGATAAGGCTTATAATCATGCACAATAAATTTCCTACTTTTTGCATTGCAGGAAGTATTAGGACGGGCTGTATGCTCCAAGATGGTTGAGGTTGTTATTTAGCGCCAGAGATCTTGGTTAAGCTCAGCATTCGCATCTTCACGGCGGGCATCACTTTCGTATGTCTCAGCGATGCGAGTTAGCATGGCTGCTGTCCGTGGCCACTGGTCTCGCACCTTGATCGAAAGGGCACGGTAGCTTTTGGCCAACTCCCACTCCCGTTGCCCTCCATCATTGGGGTGGTGCCATGTGAATCCTCTGGTATTGAACACGGCTATTGGAGATGGTTCAACTAGCTAGAAGTATCATAGCTTGCTGATCTTAGGCCCCGATTTGTAGCGCATCATATCCTCATCGGTCGTATAAACCTCTTCGGCTCCAGCGTGAATGAGCGACGTAAGGATAAGCGCATCAGCCATTGCTAAACCGTTACCGTGCGCCATACGTGCAGCTCTGTCTATGAGTCGCTGGTTGTCTTGACCTAACCAGATAACGGTGCAGACGGTGGGTAGGTTACTAACTAAGGTTGTGGCTTTTTCTGATGGTATTGCACCCTTAAACCCTAAGCGTCGTAACTCGAACAAGCTAATACAACTTATGACCAGACGACTCTCACCTGACCTGGCCTGGTGCCAGACATCTAAGGATCTCGGTGTACCCTCGAGAAAATGTTTGAAGAAGCCGGTGTCGCAACCGATAATCACTTTAGCGGCTGGCATCGTCGCGGCGTAGGTCAGCGAGTTGTGTATCGAAGTCTGGGGCAACGACTGTGCCGATAAGCCGCTCGAGCTCTTCGAAGGCTTCTTCTCGTTTTATAGCTTGCATATGGCGTTCGATGGCTTCGGCGTAGAGTGACGATACCGAGACACCTTTTTCCTCGGCTAAGTGTTCGACTTTTTTGCCGAGTGAGTCGGGGACGTGAACGGTTACGCGCATAGCTTACTCCTTTAGCATAAGGATAGCACATACGAAGAGATCATCCTATATCCGGGCTTATCTCACTTTCTTTGATAGGCTAGCTAATTGTGAGCGTTAGTTTGTGCATTAGCCTGACAGTATGAGTTGGGTTTTCATCGTTTACCGCCAACTATGGTTGCACAAACTCATCGGGATAGATGTTTTTAAGCATCGCAGGGCGTTGTTGCATGAATAGCAAAAAAGTTGCGGCTCTAGGTTAAGTTGACTGTGTGAACAAGCAACCTAACGAGTACAGAGTCCGCAACTGGAGTGAGTATAACGCAGGCTTAAAACGAAGAGGCAGTATCACATTTTGGTTGGATGAAGCAGCTATTGCGGCTTGGCTGAATCAGGAAAAGACGGGAAAACGAGGCGCAAGCCGAAAGTACAGCGATTTGGCAGTTGAAACGGTGCTGACGATGAAGAGTATCTATAAGCTAGCCGGACGTCAGGCAGTGGGCTTTGTCGCCTCGGTGTTCAGCCTCATGAACCTTGATTTGCCCGTGCCCGAGCACAGTACGCTGTCACGACGCTTGGGCCAACTGGAGATTGACTTACCTGTTGTCCCCAAAGAAGGTGCGAGACATGTAGTTATCGACGCGACAGGCATCAAGATTTACGGTGAGGGCGAATGGAAAACCCGTCAACATGGGGTGAGTCAACGTCGTACCTGGCGCAAGCTGCATCTGGCTGTAGACGAACAAACCGGTGAAATTCTAGCGGCCGAGGTCACGCTGAACGATAAAAAGGACGGACAGTTGCTACCCGAGTTGCTCGACGCCATCGAGGACGACCTGAGGGTGTCCCGAATTTCGTGGGTCTAACCTATCTAGAAGTCTATCACCGAAGAGTTGAGCGAACCAATTTAAAGCTTTCCTCCAATCTCTGATGGGCATGGTCCATTTTTTAGAAGCCTTGGCTGATTGCTAAATAAAGGACTTTCAGTAGCGCTTCTTCGCTGGGAAATGCGCCTCTGGTCTTTAAGGGTTTCTTGAGACTGTAATTTAGACTCTCGATAACGTTGGTGGTGTAAATGACTTTTCGGATGTCAGCTGGGTAATCGAAGATGGGAATGATATTTTGCCAGTGCCTGCGCCAGAGCTGAGCGATGGTAGGGTAGCTATCCTGGTATTTTTGCTCGAATTCGGCTAAGGCTTCTTCGGCAATTTTCTCGTTCGGCGCATTGTAAATGGTCTTGAGGTCCTTGGCAACGGCTTTCTTTGCTTTCCAGGGCACGAAGTTAAGGCTGTTTCGGATTAAGTGAACAATGCAGAGTTGAATCTGCGACTGTGGATAGACCTGCTCTATTGCAAAGAGCTTTCAGCAGCAGGTAATATCTGGTCATCATTTGCGGCAACGTTCGGTGATAACGGGATGATACCCCCTGCTGATGGCTCCTTTTCGGGGAAGCCTGTTAGACCATCGACGCAGAAAATGAAGACGTCTTCCAGGCCGCGCTGCTTGAGTTCAGTAAGTACCCCGAGCCAAAATTTAGCCCCCTCTTTGGCTTCACGACCAATCCATAAGCCAAGCACTTCTTTAAGCCCCTGAAGGTTGATGGCAATGGCCACATAGACAGCCTGCGTTCTCACCACCCCATCCACTCTGAGCTTGGCAAAGATGCAATCCAGATAGACCACCGGGTAAAGGCTTTCCAAGGGACGTTGTTGCCAGGCCCTGACCTCCTCTAAAACGGCGTCGGTTACTTCGCTGATCAGCGTAGGGCTGACTTCGACGTCATAGATGTCTTTGAGTTCCGCCTGGATATCCCTGGTGCTTAAGCCCCGAGCGTAGAGCGACAGAATGCGGCGATCTAAGCCGATTAAACGGCGCTGATGCTTCTTAACCAGCTGAGGCTCGAAC
>JASBUK010000040.1 GCA_030147925.1 Trueperaceae bacterium | reverse complement strand
GAGTTCGCCTCCGCTAAGCCCATGCTCGACTTTCACGATGTTCGACTTGCTGCCTTCCCCTAAATCTTGGACGCACCCCGCTCAGTTTAGGCCCAGGGCTCATCGGCACCACCTTTGATGGTATTCAGCGTCCGCTCGAGCTCATTTACAAGCAGCAAGGCATCTACATCCAACGGGGAGTGCAGCTTAGCCCTTTGCCGGAGAAACGCTGGCATTTCAGCCCCGCTCTCGCCAGCGGCGCAGCGGTGACTCCGGGCTCTGTTTTGGGTGTCGTACCCGAAACAGCCCTCATCGAGCACCGTGTATTGGTTCCCGTTAAAGCAGCAGGCGAGGTCATCATGATAGCCGCCGAAGGTAGCTACGCCCTGGATGACACTATCGCCGTGATTCGGGATGCCAAGGGCGAGCGGTACGATATCACGCTGTTACAACGTTGGCCAGTGCGGCAAGAGCGGCCGGTTGGAAAGCGTTTGGAGCCCGATCGCCCGCTAATCACCGGCCAGCGCGTATTGGATACCTATTTCCCGCTGGCTAAAGGTGGCACCGCCGCACTACCAGGGCCCTTTGGGGCAGGCAAAACCATTTTACAACACGCTCTGGCAAAATGGTCCGACGCTCAGGTCATCATCTATGTCGGCTGTGGTGAGCGAGGCAATGAAATGGCCCAGGTGCTGCAAGAATTTCCTGAACTTTCCGACCCCTGGAGCGACAGACCACTTATGGAGCGCACCATCTTGATTGCCAATACCTCGAATATGCCGGTAGCAGCGCGTGAGGCCAGTATCTATACGGGCATCACTCTGGCCGAGTATTACCGGGACCAAGGCTATCACGTTGCCCTTATGGCTGATTCCACCAGCCGTTGGGCGGAGGCCTTAAGAGAAATCGCAGGGCGTTTAGAGGAGATGCCCGCCGAGGAAGGTTATCCGGCTTACTTGCCAAGCCGCGTGGCAGCCTTTTACGAGCGTGCCGGACGTGTGGAAACCCTTGGGGGGCTGGAGGGTTCGGTCTCGGTCATCGGAGCGGTTAGCCCTCCTGGGGGAGACTTTACCGAGCCCGTGACCCAGCACACCCAACGGTTCACGCGAGCTTTCTGGGCCTTGGACCGGGGACTGGCCAGCGCTCGGCACTACCCGGCGATCAACTGGCAGACTGGTTACAGCTTCTATACCGAAGCGGTAGCAAGCTGGTGGGCAAAGGAAACCGCCGCAGACTGGCACGAGTTGAGACGTAAGGCGGCTGAAGTGCTCGAGCAGGACGCAAGGCTCGAGCAACTGGTACGGCTGATCGGGGCCGAAGCATTACCGGACAGGCAGCGGTGGCTGCTCGAGATGGCTCGCCTGATCAAGGAGGGTTTTTTGCAGCAAAATGCGCTGCACGAAGTCGACGCCTACTGTATCCCTAGCAAGCAAACCCGCTTGCTTAGGCTTTTCGTGCGCCTCTATGAACTAGGACAAGAGATGGTGACAACAGGCGTGCCCCTGTTGAAGCTGCGCCAAATACTGGACTTACCCCGCTTAATCCGCCTCAAAGAAACCGTGCCAAATGATCAAGCCGAGCAGATTGACGAGATTTTAGGCGAGCTCGAAACGCAAGTACAGGCGCTTAGACAGCAGGGGAGAACGTAATGCGTGAGTACTTAGCTGCGGATCGAATCGAGGGTCCTCTGGTCGTGGTCGAAGGTTTTGGGCGGGCGGCCTATGGCGAGCTGGTCGAGGTTCATGCCCCGGATGGCATAAGGCTGGGTCAGGTTCTAGAAAGTAGCGAGGACCTCGCCGTGCTTGAACTCTGGGGAGAAACCGCAGGGCTAAAGGCGGCTGAAGTGTTTGTGCGTTTTCGCGGCACAACTCTGCATGTGGGTGGTGCGCGCGAGATGCTGGGTCGCATCTTCGATGGCCTGGGCCGACCCAAAGATGGCCTGCCGCCACCGCTGGCCGAAGCTAAAATGGATGTTCACGGCGCCCCACTTAACCCTACGGCTCGAGCCTATCCCCGGGATTTTATCCAAACGGGTGTCTCAGCGATTGATGGAACGAATACGCTGGTGCGGGGACAGAAACTACCTATTTTTTCCGGCTCGGGCTTGCCGCATAATGAGCTTGCCGCGCAGATAGCCTTACAGGCCCGCATTGCCGAACGGGAGGAAAATTTCGCGGTGGTGTTTGCTGCCCTGGGGGTCTCGCACGACACGGCTGCCTTTTTCCAACAGCGGTTTGCGAGTTCGGGGCTGCTGTCTCGGACGGCAGTCTTTCTGAATCTAGCAGATGACGCCCCCATGGAACGCATCGTGACGCCGCGGGTTGCTCTCACTTTGGCGGAATTTCTGGCTTTTGAACAAGGCTACCATGTCCTGGTGCTTATGACCGACATGACCAACTACGCCGAAGCACTGCGTGAACTCTCCGCTCGCCGCAACGAAGTACCAGGCCGCAAGGGTTATCCCGGTTACCTCTATACTGATCTGGCTACCATCTATGAGCGCTGTGGTCGCACCCATGGTCGAAAGGGTTCCCTTACCCAGATACCCATCCTGACCATGCCAGGTGATGACATCACTCATCCCATCCCCGATTTGACCGGTTATATCACCGAGGGACAAATCGTGCTGGCTAGGAATCTGCACCGTGGGGGCATTTATCCCCCTATCAGTATTTTGCCCTCTCTCTCACGCCTGATGAAAGACGGTATTGGCGAAGACCGAACTCGTGCGGATCATCCCAGTCTCTCAGCTCAGCTCTACGCTGCTTATGCTCGAGCCCAGGAAATAAGGGCATTGTCGATTATCATTGGTGAATCTGCGCTTTCCGCTATTGACCGTACCTATCTTGATTTTGCGCAGGCTTTTGAGGGCCGTTTTTTAGCGCAGGCCGACGACGAGGCTCGCAGTATCCAAGAAACGCTTGACTTAGGCTGGGAAGTCCTTTCTCTTTTGCCCATAAGTGAACTGACCCGGCTAAGTGAGAAAGAGCTGCAGCTTCACTATAAGGGTAAGCTCGATTCCGGAACCAAACATGCCTGATCCAGACCAATTGCCCCCCACGCGTACGTCATTGCTGCAAATCCAACGAGAGTTAAGTGATGCCCGTCAGGGCCATGACATGTTAGAACGCAAACGCGAGGTGCTTTTACGAGAGCTGTGGGGCCTCTTGCATGAAGTAGAACACAGCGAGCAAGAGGTACAGGAAAGGTTTAGAACTGCTTATGCTGCCTTGCGTAAAGCCCGACTTAGCATGGGCACTGAAGGAGTTCGTTGGGCTGGATTGGCTCCAGCTGCACGCAGCAGCTATGATATCCAGCTGCGAAGCATAATGGGGGTCGCACTTCCCATCGTAACCCTTAAAATCGATCCCTTGCCTCTCCCTTATAGCCTCTGGGGTATCAGCGCCACCTTTGATGAAGCACGAGAGCGCTGGCTCGAGGTCGGCAAGCTTATAGGAAACTGGGCTGAAGTCCTCGGTGCAGTTTGGCGGGTCGCAGCCGAGCTAGAAAGGACGCAGCGTCGCGTGAATGCGTTGGAAAACTTGCTTATTCCGCAGCATGAGAGAGCCATCGAGCGCATCGAGACTGTCTTGGAAGAACAAGAGCGTGAGAGTTTCATTCGCTCCAAACGCGTAAAGAAACGCAAGGAGGATGAACATGCCTGAAGCGGTATTCCGCCATATTTTAGTTCCCACCGATGGCTCCGAGGCCTCTGTCCGCGCGGCCCAGTTGGCCTTCCGCATACTAACGGGTTTGGGGGGGCGTCTTAGTTTACTCTATGTGGTAGATGTGGCCGTCCTAAAAGAGCTAAGTCGGTTTGGTGACAAAGCTGAGGCAGAAGCAGAAGTAGAACTTGAGGAACACGGTCGGCATTATCTGGATTTCCTTGTCAAGGAAGCGGAGCGCGAAGGGCTTTTGGCGCATACCCTCATCCGCAAAGGAAATCCTTTTGAGGAGATCACCGCGGCGGCAAGCGAATTGGGGGCTGACCTAATCGTGATGGGGCATGTGGGGCAACGGGGACCCACACGCATCCTGCTCGGTTCGGTAACCGAACGCGTCCTTGACTTTGCACACTGCCCGGTCCTGGTGGTCAAAATTTAACAGCTCTCCTTAGACAATGGCCTCGACGTAAAGCGTGTAGCCTTCGCGCTTTAGTCTTTCGCCGCTCAATATGTTTTCAGCGAGAGTTTCGGCCTCAGCCGTGCTGGCGTTCGCCAGGCCTTCAAGCGCTGATACAAGCTGAGCCTTGTCGTGGACTTCCATGACTTCTGAGGGGAAATCCGTCCCCGGCTGATCCTTATGAAGTCTTAAAGGGAAATTTATAGCGCCCATATTGTATTGTATACCGAATTGGATTAATTCCTTGACGATTTAAAAAGCCATCCGTCTCATCCTTCTTGTTCTACTCGCCTAAAAAAGCCGAGTTAACTCGGCTTTTTTAGGGAATCGGCATTAGCTCTTCTTTCACAGGTTTCTGCTTGTGTATTTGCTCCAGTATCAGGCTAGCGGGAATAATGCGCAAAGACATTTTAGAAAGACTATATTAAGTTTGTACTTAACCCCTTCTTTTCCCGTTAAGGAGTGGTCATGCAAACTTTAGGACCGTTTAAAGCCGGTGATGTTTACCGGCTGCGCTACGGTAAGGTATGGGCCACTATGCTCTTGACTGATGAGCTTTTACAGGGCATGGAAGACACGGCTTTTGAGCAGCTTCGCAAAGCTATGGCATTGCCCGGGCTCGAGCAAGTCATCATCACTCCCGACGTACACACGGGTTACGCCGTGCCGATTGGTTTTGTCGGCGTGTCTACCACGCATTTGTACCCGGATACGGTAGGACCTGATCCCGCCTGTTCGGTTTCGCTCTCCAAGATTGCCTGTAAATATTTTGAGAGATTGGATAAACCAGCACGACGGGCCATTATCAATGAACTTCAGGAGATGATTTCGGTAAGTCGGCGCCACAGAAAGGATCAGGTGAGAAAACAACGCCCGCCCATAGAGTTTGAGGATTTGCTGGAGATTATCACCGGAGGGCGGCCCGAAAAAAACCTAGGTGGCGAGTCACCCACCGCTTAGCGAGAAAAAAGACAAGGCTATTTTTCACGAACTAAGAGAAATCTTGCGAACGCTTATAAGCAAGCGCATGCTTAGGCAAATTGGTTCGATTGGCGGTGGCAACCACTTTTTGGAAGTGCAGATTGGCGAAGACGGCAATCTTTATGTTATGGCGCACTTCGGCTCCCGAGGCTTAGGGGCGGCAGGGGCTCAGTATTTCTTTAAGCGCATCCGCGAAGACTTGCAGGCTAAGACCGGTAGAGTCTGGTCTGAAGACGAGTTGCTTTATGTGTCGGCTGCCGAGCCCTTGGGTCGGCTCTACTTGATGTTTCAAGAGGCCATGCTGGAATACGCTACCTTTAATCATCTAAAAGTTCAGGAAGCGGCGACGACGGTGCTTTGCAAACATTTGGGGCTTGCTGACGCTGCCGAGTTTTTGGGGCATATCCCTCATAATTTTGTGGAGTACAAAGACGGGAAATATTGGCAGCGCAAGGGTGCCACACCTGCTTATGACAATGACGGAATTCCCCTGCTTATTCCTGGTAGCATGGTTACGAGTTCTTATGTGCTGGCACCCGGTCCCAATGCGGCGAAATACGGCGAATCTGTACCGCACGGTGCCGGGCGCGTGCTGCCCAGGGCCGAAGCCAAGCATCGGCTCGACCAGGTCGCCATGGACCAGGAATTTGCTGAGCGGGGTGTGATGGGCAGCTTCCGGCACGTGCCGCTAGATGAATCCAGTGCCGCTTATAAAGACGTCGATGCGGTGATTGATGCGGTGGTTAAGCCTGGCATAGCTAGGATCGTTAACCGCTTGCGTCCAGTTTTGGTGTTAAAGGGAGAATGATTTGCAGCCGAGACTCGGTATTTATCGCAAAATGCCAGACCTGATTTGAGCAGCTCGATTTGAGAGCGAAAGCTCGAGCCCCTCAGCACTGTCAATAAGCGGGGTATCAAACTCAGCGCAAAGCGATTTCATCCGCTGGCAAATGGCCGCAAACTCCTCGCCGCCGGCCAGCGTTACTTGAGCATAGTAAAGCCGAACCGGGAGCAGGCGCAAGCGTTGTAAGCCTTTGCTGGGATCAATATCCACCAGGAAGATAAACGACCAGTCGTTGCGCAGCCTGGGATCGACGGCGTAATCGTCTAAAAAATCACCGCTGTCATAGCAGATGAGCTTGCCCTTGCGGCATTCGACCGCCTGGAAGATATGCGCGGAATGACCATGGATGAGATCGATACCAACATCTAGCGCGGCATGTGCAAAGGCCTGAAAGTGCGCGGGGGGCGTGCGCACCATGTTGGGCCCCCAGTGCAGCGAGAGGATGACCAGCCTGGCTTTAGCTCTTCGCAAATCCCGAACATCCCGTGCTAAACGTTCGAAGGTAGCCGGGTCGTTGACGATACTGAGATAGTGCGTACCCGGGTGGTTTTGGCCAGCAGCAAAAGCAGGCTCGTTGTCTGTTGCGGCTATGACGCCAATCTTTAGACCGGCCACATTGACAAGGGCCGGGGTGAGGGCTTCTGTGAGATTGCGACCTGCCCCGGCGTGGATGATGCCTGCTGCGTCGAGATGATCAAGTGTTTCCTCCAGACCTTCATACTCGTAGTCCAGAGAGTGATTATTGGCCAGACTGACAAAACGGATATTGGCGACGCGCAGGATGTTGGTAGCTGCGGGATCGGCCCGGAAATTAAAGACCTTGGGGATACGCCACGGTTGCAAGTGGCGCGTGATAGCACATTCAAGGTTGGCGAAAACGGCATCGGTGGATTTTAATATGCTCAAGGTATCCCCCCAAAACCACTCGGCTGGGTGCTGGGGAATTTCGGCATTGACCCCTCGCCCCAGCATGACATCGCCAAGGAGAGCGACGGTTATCATGATGACCCTTTCTGTTTGCCGCCAAAAGGGACTAGGCCTCGCTTAGCACGAGATGCTTTTTAAACCAGCTGGCCGCCAACCGTGCTACTTCTGTTAGCGCTCCGGCTTCTTCAAATAGATGAGTGGCGCCGGGAATGATGTCAAGTTTCTTTTCGCAGTTGAGTTGCGCTAAGGCCTGCCGATTGAGTGTAAGCACCTGCAGGTCGTTGCCGCCGACAATGAGCAGTGTAGGCGCCCGGACCTTGCCAAGGTTATCACCGGCTAAGTCGGGTCGGCCCCCGCGTGATACGACGGCGCGAACCAGCTCAGGACGTAAGCTTGCAGCCAGTAGCGCGGCAGCGGCGCCTGTACTGGCCCCGAAACAGCCAATGGCAAGATGCTTGGTCTGCTCTTGCCGACTCAACCAATCGCTGGCGCCGATCAGCCGCTCGGTTAATAGCCCGATATCAAAGCGAAGCTGACGGGTGCGCAAATCTATTTGCTCCTCCTCGGCTGTCAGTAAATCGATGAGCAGGGTGGCCAGACCAGCTTGGCGCAAGAATCCGGCCACAAAGCGATTTCGTGGGCTAAAGCGACTACTGCCGCTGCCGTGAGCAAACAGGACGATGCCTTGAGTGCTTTTGGGGATATCCAGATTTCCCTGTAGCGTGACCTCGGCGGCTGAGACAAGCACAACTTTCTCTTGATTGTTTTCCGTGGGGGTAGGCATGTCGCTAACTCCTCTCTAGCTGAGATGCTTCGTCAGTTGCTAGACGGAGCAGGGTACGCACCTCGTCGTCGCTGGTTTGCGGGAATTCCTCATACCAGACCCCCACGGCAATGTAGGGCTCGGGCGTACTCAGACAGACAACCTCGTCCGCGCTGCGTTTAAGCTCAGCACAGGTGTCCGTCGCTCCGGTAGGTACCGCTACAACAAGGTGAGCAGGGTTTAGCTGTTTGAGGGCAGCTAAGGCCGCGCGCATGGTTGCGCCCGTAGCTATGCCGTCATCGATCACGATGACGGTGTGGTTCTCTATGTCTAGCGCCGGGCGGCTACCGCGATAGCTTTGCTCGCGGCGCAAGAGTTCCTCTTGCTCCTGGGCGGCCACGCTGTCAATCATTTCCTGTGGAATCCGCAGGCTCCTTACGATGTCTTCGTTGATGATGCGCACACCGCCTGAGGCGATAGCTCCCATAGCCAATTCCTTATGACCGGGAACGCCCAGCTTGCGCACAATCATGACATCAAGTTCGGCCTTTAGCTCTCTGGCAACTTCAAAAGCCACTGGAACTCCGCCACGCGGCAGGCCGAGTACCAAAACGTCGGCTTTATTTGCATGGTGTGACAAGGCCTTGGCAAGTTGCTGCCCGGCTGCTTTTCTGTTTTTAAACCGCAGCATGATAACCATCTCCTCATCGGCTTCTTTTAGCCCATGACCACTAAGACCATATGTTCCTTACCGTCTTTGTGAAGTGGAATTTTGTTGGCAGTTAAAACCTCGCCATCGAGAATGAGCCGTTTGATACCGCGATTTACACCGGCTGGGTTATCGATGTGTATTTGGTATAGCGTGTGACCGTATCGGTAGCTTATGTCAAAGTATGGCCAGGAACGGGGGATACAAGGATTGAATTCAAGTGTAGCACCGGTTTTATTAAGACCCAGGATGGCCTCGAGCCCCAGGCGATACATCCAGGCGGCTGAGCCGGTGTACCAAGTCCAGCCGCCCCGTCCGGTATGTGGTGGCAAGCCGTAAACATCCGCAGCCACCACATAGGGTTCGACCTTGTAACGGCGGATCTTGTCTGCACTGTCGCTATGATATACAGGATTCAGCAGTCTAAACAACGCCTCAGCGCGGTCGCCGTCGCCAAGAGTGGTAAAAGCCCAGATCGTCCACAGGGCGCCGTGGGTGTATTGGCCACCGTTTTCTCGGATGCCGGGTAGATAACCCTTGATATAACCAGGGTCATGAATGGTCTTGTCAAATGGGGGGGTGAGCAGCAGAATCAGCCTATCCTCTTCACGGATCAGTCGCCTATATACGGCTTCCATGGCCTGTCGGGCACGTTTTAGCGGAGCTGCACCGGACAAAACTGCCCAGGATTGAGCCACAGCGTCAATTTGACACTCCTGAGCGCCAGCGGTACCTAACGGAGTTCCATCGTCATAGAAGGCTCGCAGATACCATTCACCATCCCAGGCATGTTCTTCGATGGCCTGTGAGAGTGCTTCGGCTTTCTGACGGTAGTGCGAGGCGTTTTTCGAATCGTTCATAGCCGCGCATAGCGGGGCAAAGTTTGTCAGTGTGGCATATAAGAACCAGGCCAGCCAGACGCTTTCCCCCTGACCTTTGCTGCCTACCCGGTTCATACCATCGTTCCAGTCGCCGCCGCCCATAAGCGGCAGACCGTGGGGGCCCGTGTTGAGAGCCCTGTTAAGCGCACGCAGACAGTGTTCATACAGAGAGTGAGTTTCGGTAGTAGTTTCAAACTGACCGTAATGCTCGAGCTCGTCGGGATTCAGCTGAGGACCCTGCAAGAACGGTAATTGTTCGTTTAAGATGCCTAGATCTTTAGTTACCGTAACATAGTGCGCTGTCACATAGGGCAGCCAAACAAGGTCGTCAGAGATGCGCGTTCTTACACCTCGACCCGAAGGCGGATGCCACCAGTGCAGCACATCACCCTCTTCAAACTGATGACGAGCGGCACGGAGGATTTGCTCGCGGCTGAGCTCTGGGGTGGTGTATAAGACTGCCATACTGTCTTGCAGCTGGTCACGAAAGCCATAAGCGCCGCTCGACTGGTAGAGCGCCGAGCGCCCCCAAAGTCGACTTGAGATTGACTGGTAAAGCAACCAGCGGCCTAACATGAGATTCAAGGCAGGTTCGGGTGTCTGCAATGTGATCGTGCCCAGCAGCTTGTCCCAGTGCTCGCCAAGCTCTCTCCAGGCCCGGGCAAGTCGCTCGGTTTGTGCATAATCCTGAATGAGATCGAGCGCTTCTGCTTTATTGCTGCCGCAACCCAGCAGGAAAAATAGTTCCTCGCTGCCGCCCGGCGGCAGGTCGATATGGACTTGAATGGCGGCGCAAGGGTCACGACCGGCTTCCACCGTACCGGATAGACCGATGCGGCCAAGCGCAGCGGGTCGGCTAAAGCTACCTAAACGGCCTAAGAATTCTGTGCGATCAGTGCTTAGGCCATACGGTGCTCTGCTGCTGGCCAAAAAGGCACACTGTTCGGTAAATTCCGCCTGATAGCGATTTTGCGCTAAAAGTGCGTGCTGCTGGGGGGCGTAACTTGGCACGACGAAAAGCTGATGGCTTTCACGTGTATTACCTAAAACCCATTCGGCGTAGTACGTGACGGTTAAGCGGCGCGGGTACTGCCAGCAGTTTTTAAGCCTTAGCTGCACAACCTTTACTGGCGCATTCTTTATGGCGAAGAGGCGCAAATGTTGCTTTAAACCGTGGCTGTGGTGTTCAAAAACGGAATAGCCAGCTCCGTGACGAACCAAATATGGGGCGTTTGCTCGAGCCGGCAAGGGTGTCGGCGACCAGTATTCGGCTGTTTCCTCGTCGCGTAAATAAAGCGCCTCGCTTGTCTGATCACTCACCGGGTCGTTGCGCCAGGGGGTCAAGCGGTTTTCACCACTGTTGCCTGCCCAGCTGTAGCCCGAGCCTGCTTCAGACACTAAAAAACCAAAGCGAGGGTTAGCGATGACATTTATCCAGGGAGCCGGCGTCCATTGCTCAGGCTTAAGGTAGATGATATATTCCCGCCCATCAGCGCTAAAACCACCCAAACCGTTATCAAAAAGCAGTTTTTCGGGACGCTTAAGCGCTGGGGTGGGAAGTCCATACCGATAATCGGGCGGCTTAGGCTTAAAGGCCGGTAGCTGAGCCTCGGTTTGCAGAAGGCGCCTAACTTGAACTGCCAGCGAACCTCGATCGGTGGACAAAATGGCCCTGGCCACCGTTTTTAACAGGATCAATTTATCCTCTGGCAACTGATCGGCACGCAAGAGGAAAATACCTCCGCGCTGACCCAAATAGATATCGCCACCGGTTTGAGTAATCAAGCGGTGCAGTTTGCCATGTAGCTCAAGTGAATAACCGGTTTCTTGCTCATTTAAGATAAGAAAATCAATCAGCAAACCACGTTTGCGCCAGTAGCGATGGGCCTTAAGCAGCTCGAGCACCAGACTGCTGTCGGCGGCTTGCTTGACCTGCATGACTAGCAGCGGATAATCGCCAGAAATACCGTAAGCCCATAGCCCTGCTTGACTGTGCCGGTTAGCTTTTAATACCGCGGCTTCGGCACGCAAATTTTTTTGTGGATAGTATAGGGCGGATAACAGTTTTTGATAGGTGACCAAATCACTTGAGTCAAGGCCCAGCTGATGCAATTCGTGTTCGCTATGGGCGTGTGCCTGATCAAAAGCCTGCTCGATCATGGGCCAGACCTGATAACGATGCAGCAGTTTTAGCAACTCCTGGCGTGAGCCAGCAACAATTGTAAGAAAGGCCAGGCGCATGCCGCTATGTGCAGGCAAATGGATTTGCTTCTGTAGAGACATTACAGGATCGAGTGTGGCGCCGGTGGTATTTGACAAGCCCGGCCCATTGCCGCTCAGGGCAACTGGTTGACGCAGGCTAGCGCCGCGCCCTAAAAAGCGGCCACGATTGCTCTCGAAGGCATCAGGCAGTGCCGTGTCACCCTCTGCTACCAGCATGTGTGCCAGATAGCAGGTTTTTTCCTCTGCCGAACGAGGGCGACGCCGGAAAATAAGAGCGCCTATGTCAGGGAGGTATTCGCTTTCAACAAAAAGCTTGCCAAAGACAGGATGGCGTTCATCTGCGCTAGCTTCGCTCAGCACGACCTCGCTATAGCTGGTCAGGGCCAGCAGTCGGGGTTTGGCGCGGTGGTTGATAAGAGTCACGCGCCTTAGCTCTACGTCATCGTTTGGAGATACTGTAATCTCCAAACCCAGCCCCAAACCGTTATCAAGCCTTTGGAACTTAACTTTATCAGGCGAAAAATAAATCTCCTCGTGTTCTGCTTGTTTGCCACTGGGTTGCCTTGTGGCCGACCAGAGGTCACCGCTTTCCAAGTCCTGTACATAAAGCCAGCTGCCCCAATTCTCCAGGGTACTATCCGCTCGCCAGCGACTTAATGCAGTCTTTTGCCAGTGGCTATAGCCGCTACCGGCATTGCTGATAAGCAGACCATAACGTCCGTTGGAAAGGTAGTGAATTTGAGGTTGAGGGCTGCTAGCAGGCAGCGGCCAGGGCTCGAGCACCGGAGGCGGTGCCGGGGCAGCTTTTTTACCGACTTTGAACGTTTCGGGATAGTCGATTGGGGCATGCGCGGGAATTTGTTCGTAAAGTAATAGCTCAACACTTTTGATCTGTGGGTTGGCGTGGAAGCGGGCAATCATCTTGTCACGATTTAGCATATTGCCTAAACTGAGCAACACCATGCCCTGATGATGCGCCATATAAGAGCGTACAATGGCGTGTTTTTTGCCTAAGGGTAGCCGTGAAGTCGTATAGTCGACGGCCTCATAAAGACCGTATTGACCCATCATGTCGATTTTTTGCAGGCGCATGAGATTGCGCCATACCGCCTGAGGTGCAAAGGGCAGTGCCAGCAGCGAAGCATAAGGAGCAATCACGAGATGGTCGGCCAGTCCGCGCTGGAAGCCTAAACCGGGCACGCCAAAGGCCCGGTACTGGTAATTCATGTTGGCGTCGAACTGATAGTAGCTCGACTCAGAAATTCCCCAAGGTGTGCTATGACTGTGGCCGTAGCTGATCTGTTGATTTACGGCGGCCTGGCAGCTCTGCTCGAGCAAGCTGTCCCGGGGAGTACGCATGAATAGCGTGGGCATTAAATATTCGAACATGGTGCCGCTCCAAGACAGCAATAAACGTGTCCCGTTTAAGCGGGTGAGCGGCCTGGCTAAGTGTAACCAATGACTCGGTGGCACCTGGTGCATAGCGATGGCTATGAGGCTGGCAATGCGCGCTTCTGAAGCCAGTAGATCATAGGAATTGTCATCGAGCTTGTTGGCATCTAAGTTGTAACCAATCGAGAAGACCTTGCGTAGCGGATCAAATAAGAAGCTCATATCCGTTTCCGTGACATAGGCCTCGGCATCGTGTGCCAGTGCTTGGAGTTGTAGGCGTAGGTCGGCGGCGTCAGCCTCGGCAACACTAATGCTAGTGCTGAGCTGTTGACACCAAGCTTGGGCCTCATCACGCAATGTTCCCGCTGTGCTGTTGTCTAGGCGTTCTTGCAACAAAGCTAGTTGCGCCCGGATGTGTTGGCACAACTGGAAATGGTTTTTCAGTTGCGCTTGCGTCGGCAGAGCCTTTTGCAACTCTTGCCAGGCGAGCAAGACAGCCGGATCGGTGTCGCTGGCGCTGAAGAGTTTGGGGGCTTTGTCGAGGACGGCAAGCCAGGGCAGCAAGCCGTCGCACTCACGTTTTAAACTATCCAAATGAGCATGAACTCGTCCGGACCAGACCCCTATAGCGCTAAGCGTGGAGGTGTCTAGCTGAGTTGAAGCCTCCGAGATAAAAGCCAGAAGCAGGCGGTCCATTTCCGGACGGATCTCTTTGTTGAGCTTCTCTAGCAACGGGGACCAACTCTCTGGCTTGTGTTTGCTTGCCAAAACCAGTTCATACATGTTTTTAAGCTGCTCTGTTAGTCTCACGCTCTCGAACTTTAGGCCGCTGTTATCGACTATATCGCTTAAAACGGCAAGTGTATCCAGCAGCCCTTGCCAGCGTTGCCAGCGCCACAGCGTTTCGTTATCAAGTTCAAGACAACCTTGCTTTAAAGTCAGCAAGCAAGCCAACAGATTGCCACTATCTACGGTAGAGACATAACGTGGCGCCAGGGGCTTGAGTGTGCGCGTATCGTACCAGTTAAGAAAATGTCCCCGGTAGCGCTCGAGCCGCGCCATGGTGTTAAAACTGTCGCGCAGGCGCAGGGCCAGCTCTTGCATTCCCAGATAACCCAGATCATAGGCAGTCAAGCTGGCGCAAAGCAGTAGGCCCAGGTTAGTTGGTGAGCTGCGATGGGCTAGCACGCCACGCGGGTCTTCTTGATAATGATCGGGCGGTAGCCAGTGGTCCTCGGGGCCGACAAAGCGCTCGAAATAGAGCCAGGTTCGCCTTGCCAAGGACTGCAGACGCTGTCTGTGCTTAGCACTTAAAGAAGGCTTTTGACGTTTAGAGGGCCTACTGATTGCAAAAGCTAGTTGAGGCGAGGCGAACCACGCCAAAATTAGTAGTCCTGCGGCGAACAAGCTGGCCGGTTTTAGCCAAGTGAGCAGGACCGTTAAGGTCAAGACAAAAAGGGGCACTATTAGCATGCTGCGCCAGATAAAGGTAGCAGAGTCTTTTACCGCCAGAGTACGCTCGGCATGAGCGGTAGTGACCCATTGCAGCAGATTTTTGCGGCTGATAGCCAGGCGGTAAAGGGTGTGGCCAATTGCATCCAGAGCGAGGAAGCTCTCAAAAGGCAAAAAAACAACCGCGAGCAGCCAGCGCAGAAGATCGCCCAGTACTGTATTCAAGATGCCACTTACCGAAGCTCGATGTACAGATCTCAGCAATTCAGTTAGTAAACGACTGACCAGCGGTATGGCTAATACCAGCAAGCCAAACAATGCCCAGAAGAACGGCGAAACCGGTAAAATCACCCAGCCGAGCACCATTAGTGCTAACAAGGAAGGCATCAGCAAACTACGTAAGAGATTGTTGAGAATCTTCCAGCGATCGATGACCGTCAGTGTGTTTGGCACCATTCCCTGACTATGCGGCACTCGCAAACCCAGCCAGGGGAGCAGTTGCCAGTCACCGCGTATCCAGCGGTGTAAACGGCGGGTATAAGCCAGGTAGTGAGGTGGGAAATCCTCCATGAGTGGAATGTCTGTGACCAGTGCGGCGCGACCATGAATCCCCTCAAAGAGATCGTGGCTCAGCAGTGTATTCTCAGGCACGCGCCCATGCAAGCTGCGCTCAAAGGCGGCCACGTCATAGATACCCTTGCCGGCATAGATTCCCACGGCAAAAAGGTCCT
>JASBUK010000029.1 GCA_030147925.1 Trueperaceae bacterium | reverse complement strand
ATCAAAGCTTTCCTCAAACAGCTTAGACCCTCACTTATTCCTGAGCTCATGCTCGCCTTCTCTGACGCTGTCCTTGCTGTTACCCCGCTTGATGTTCAGCAGACCTTTCATCACTGTGGGTATATTTGATGCAAATGCTATCTGTTTGCCATGTTGTCACTAATGACAAATGAGGCTTTAGCGGTCTATGTCTGCCGCTGATGAACCGCACAGTATAACGAGTCGGCCTTAGTGCGATTTTTGCAGGGTTTCCCTGCTTTGGTGATGGCCTGGCAGCGGGGTTTTTTAGCTATGACTATAAGCGCATCTAGTTCCTGATAAAAACCGCTGATGACGTTGTCCGGATCAGGGACCAAGCCCTTGTCGGTAATGACACCAAGAAAGACCTTGCCCGCATAGCTTAAGACGCTTACGCCGATGCCCGCCCGCCCGGACTGCGGCACCCAGAACATGATGTCATTTATCTTTTGACCGGCGAAATAAAGTGGAGTTTGCGGGCCAGGTACATTGGTCATCACGGCTGTAACCTTGGCGCCGAGAAAGTCAACTACCAAACGTTCGATCTCAACCGCAGAGAGGCCCAGAGCATGCAAGATGCCAAAGGTGACTACGGCTTCAGGGGAATCCTTGAGTTTGTTCATGCGCCGCTTGAGTTCGGCCAGCCTTTTTAGCGGATCATTTAAACCTATGGGCAGCAACAAAAATACCAGGCCAAAACGGTTCCCCAACTGACCCATCTCCTCGGGCTGTCGTAAGTTTACCGGTACAGCAGCCCGAAAATTGATGCCGTCAGGACTTTCACCACGATACTCCATGTAGCGGCGTAAACCACCGGCAACCGCGCTCAGCAAAACATCGTTGACCGTACTGCCTGTGGCCTTGCCGATAAATTTCACGTCCTGCAAAGAAAGCGCCTGTGACCAGGCCGCACGCTTTTCTATTTCCAAAGGACCTTTGAATATCGTCTGCGGATCGGGGTTTCTAAGGGCGAGTCTCAGCGTGGCGTTGGCCGTATCGCTAGCCAGCTTGGAAAGCTTTAAGGCCCGTGAAGGGTCGCCGAGAATCGAGAAGGCTTCGTGAATTAGCTTGTCCCTGACCTGTTGTACCGTGCGCAGCGTATTGGCCGTCTGTTTATAGAGAATGTTTAACAAACTCAAATTGCGTTTGTCGGCATGTGGCTCCTCGGTTATCGTGGGCGCATCGGCACTGGGGTCGGTCAGTGAGAGCAGCACATAGATAAGGGCAATGCCGTCGGCGATACAGTGATGAAAACGCGCCATCACTGCGCTGCCCTTGCCATAGCTCTCAAGCAGGTGAAATTCCCAGAGGGGTTTTGAATAGTCGAGCTGAGTGCTGGCCAATTCGCTAACCACTTGCTGCAAGGTGGCCTGGTCTCCTGGAGAGGGTAGCTTGATGCGGTATAAGTGATTTTCCAGATCAAGCTCTGGCACGGTTTCCCACAGAGGCGGATTCATAGGCAAGCGGGAATCGACAACGCGCTGGCGGAAGCGGTCAAATTTGAGCAGGCGTTGCCTAAGAATGTCCTTTAAGCGCTCATAATCAAGAGGTTTTTCAAAGGTCATCACACCTGAGACCATCATCAGGTTGTTAGGCTCCTCCATGCGCAGCCAGGCGGTGTCTACATTGGACATTGCCTCATTGCCTGAAAGCAAGCGGTTGATCACAATCCCTCCTCGTGGCTAAGCACGACTTTGATTCGTTGCTAAGTATAGCAGTCAGGGACTGGGATATTTGACCCACTTACATGCCCTTAGGCTCGAGCCTCATCCAGTTTGGCAAAGATCATCCGGCCCATATTGGTTTGCAGGTGGCTGCTGACTACGACCTCCACGGTCTTGCCGACATGTTCAGCGGCGTCTTCTATGACTATCATGGTGCCATCCTCAAGATAGGCCAGACCCTGACCGGGTTCGCGGCCTGCCTTGACGATATAGAGCGAGAGCCGCTCGCCGGGTAAAAACACGGCTTTGATCGCGTTGGAAAGTTGGTTGACATTGAGAACCTTGATGTTTTGCAAAGCGGCCACGCGATTTAAGTTGTAGTCGGTGGTTATCAAATCTGCCTGACGTGTCTGACAAAGTTTGACGAGCTTTTCATCAACCGCCTTGATGCCAGCAAAATCATCACTGATGACTTCGGTGGGGATAGAACGCTGTTGCACCAGTTTGTCGAGTATTTCAAGCCCGCGGCGACCACGTTTGCGCTTTAGTGGGTCTTCCGAGTCGGAGATTTGCTGTAATTCGCCTAAGACAAACTTGGGAATGAGCAGTTTGGCATCGATAAAATTGGCCTCGATTACATCCAAAATACGCCCGTCGATAATTGCCGAGGTATCAATGACTTTTGCGCTAGAGCCAAGCTCTTTTTCGGGCAATGCTAAATTAGGACTCCAGGTGCGATTGTTAAAAAGCTGGCGGTTGGCGACAAAAAACCAGGAAGAGGCGGTGACCAGTAAAGCGGTGAGCAGCAGCGACCAGTACCAGGTAAAACCGGGTACGTTTTCGAGCAAGCTGTTTAATAACACGGTGATAATCAGGGCGATAGTAGTGCCCACACCGGCTGCCAAAACGGCCTCGGGCGGAATGCGACTAACTTTGCGAATGGTGCTTTTCCAGGCTCTAGCCCAGCGGCGGGCAATGTTGCCACCAAGCAAATAACCAAGTAGCAAGCCCAACACGGTTAAATAAACTAAGTTGATAGGATCAGCAAGATATCGTGAGCTCATCAGCCAACTGGCAACTAAAAAACCCACAATTCCCCCAAGTAGAGACAGCACTCCTCGGGCTAATAAATAAGCAGTTGATTCAGATGGTTGTGGCGGCGATTCCAGCTTATCCAGCTTAGGCCTCCCAAACAGCTTTTAAGGCTGCTGCTAAAGACTCTACCGCAATTCCGCCGTGAAAGTCACTGCTTGTAGGGCCGACAAAGCGACTGTAGTTAGCACGCTGGGCTTCACCAGCGCGACGATTCAGTTGTGTAACCGAGCGAATTTCACCGGCTAGACCAACCTCACCAGCAACTGCTGTGGCCTCGGGTAACGCCCGGTTAGTGACCGCAGAATAAACTGCTAAGGCCACCGCTAAATCTGTGCCGGGGTCGGTTAGCCTTAAACCGCCCGCGACGTTGACATAGACATCAAGTCCGGCTAGGGGTAGCTCGAGCCGCCGCTCGAGCACCGCCAAAACCACATCTACCCGGCGCTGATCCAGACCCTGAACGATGCGACGCGGTGAGGCATAAGGCGATTTGGCGGCTAAGGCCTGCACTTCTAGTAGCAGCGGCCGCTGACCTTCTAGTGCAGCAACTACTACCGAACCGGGGACTCCACTGGGGCGCTCGGCCAAAAAAGCTTCGGAGGGATTGGTCACCGGCATCATGCCGTCGCTGGTCATCTCAAAGACACCCATTTCTCCAGCGGGGCCAAAACGGTTTTTTATCGCCCTTAGGACTCGAAAACCCGAGGCGGTCTCTAAAGCCAGCGTAGCGTCTACCATATGCTCAATGACCTTAGGCCCAGCAATGCTGCCCTGTTTGGTAACGTGACCGATAAGAACCAGAGTACTGCCCACTTCTTTGGCCGCCTGGGTTAACAGAGCCGTGCCATCACGCACTTGCGTGATAGAGCCAGGAGTACCGGCATCGTCGGCCAGCAGAGTTTGAATGGAATCAACAATGACCAATTGTGGCGCACTATGACGCAGATGTTCTGCTAGCACTCGTGCATCTGTTTCACGAGTCAGTTGTAGGTCAGCAGAGACCTCTAATCGTCCTGCCCGCATCTTGACCTGCCCCAAAGACTCCTCACCGGCGACATAAAGCGTGCTTTGTCCCGCCAGGAGTGATTTTTGAGCCAACTGTAAAAGCAGCGTGGACTTGCCAATACCCGGCTCACCAGCAATCAGCAGAACCGAGCCCGTGACCCAGCCACCACCTAACACACGGTCTACTTCTGCAATGCCAGAAGCTAAGCGTGCAGTCTCAAGATCACTGACATCGTGCAACGTCTGTACCAGCGTTTCGAGCTTGTGCCCTGCTGAAGCCCTGGAAACCGCTTTGGGTCGCTCAACTTTTGGCTCCATGCTGCCCCAGGCCCCACAGCGGGGACAACGCCCCATCTGCATGGGAGACTGAGTACCGCATTCGCTGCAAATATAAGATGTAGTTGCTTTAGCCATAAAATACTCAAAGGTCAGGTTGATACCTAAAACCTTTGTTTATCATACCTGCTTTTTGTGAAGCGTAGAAAAGCGGGAACTTAGACTAGTGGAACAGGTCGGGCAAAGGTTATCTGGCCGTCCTCAACGGTGACGATAATGCCTTCTTCGCCGCCTTCTCTAAGCAGCTCGAGCGACAGCGGGTCCTCGATATACTCACGCAGAATTGCCCTTAAGGGACGTACACTTTCGCCTTTGGGCAGTTTGGAAACGAGAAAAGCAGCGACTTCTTTGGCAAATGTTACCTGTATGTCACGGGTGATTAGCTCGCTACGGATTTCCTCGAGCATTTGATTGGTGATGTGCACAATCCCTTGCTCGTCAAAGGTTTCAAAGGCGATGACCTCATCTAAGCGGTCTAAAAATTCGGGGCTGAAGATGCGCTTTAAGGGTTCTTGCACGTCTTTGGCAACTTCCTGAAAGCCGATGCTGCCACCGACGTTAAAGCCGGTGTTGCTGGTCATGATTAAAATGACCCGGCGGAAATCTACGGTGCGACCCAAACCGTCGGTCAAGCGGCCATCGTCTAAGACCTGTAAGAAGGTGTTGTAAATATCTGGGTGAGCCTTTTCAATTTCATCTAAGAGCACCACCGAGAAGGGCTGGCGGCGAATTGCTTCGGTTAAGCGCCCGCCCTGTTCATGGCCGACATAGCCCGGCGGAGCGCCAATCAGTTTGGAGATAGAGTGCGCTTCCTGGTATTCGGACATGTCCAATCTGACCAGAGCACGCTCGCTGCCAAAGAGCTCGAGCGCCAGTTGTTTGGCCAAAAAGGTCTTACCTACCCCGGAGGGGCCGACAAAGAGGAAGGAAGCCGATACGCGTGTCCGGCCACCGAGGCCGACGCGGGCGCGGCGCAAGGCGGCCCCAAGGGCTTGAATGGCTTTGTCCTGACCGATGACGGTCTTTTTAAGCGCCGTTTCAATTTGGGTCAGCTTCTCGTCATCCTGCTCGTCTACATAGATGCCACCCCAGGAATTCACTACAGCTTCGACATCTTCACGGCTGACGATGGGCGTGTTGTCTTCGGCCTCGAGCACCGGGAAGCCCAGCGATTTGTTCAGGCGGGTGCGAGCGGCGGATTCGTCAATTAAGTCAATGGCTTTATCGGGGAAGTTGCGCCCCGGTAAACTGCGCTCACCGAAACGAACAGACAACTCTAGTATTTGCTCGGGGATGATGACGCCGTGATGCGTCTCATAACGTTCACGCAGGCCCTTGAGGATTTCTAAACTTTCCTCGGGTGAGGGCTCGAGCACGATCACGGGTTGAAAGCGGCGCTCCAAAGCGGCGTCTTTTTCGATATAGCGATGGTATTCGCCGGTTGTGGTAGCACCAATTACCTGTACTTCGCCACGCGAGAGCGGCGGCTTTAAGATATTAGCAGCGTCGAGGGTACCTTCGGCGCCACCGGCGCCAACCAGAGTATGGAGCTCGTCGATAAAAGCCACTACCTTGGCACTGCGTAACTCCTCGATTACCTGACGCAAGCGCTCTTCAAATTCGCCGCGATACTTGGTTCCGGCGACAATGTTGGAAAGATCTATAGACAGCACCCTTACGTTTAATAAATTGGGGGGCACTCGCCCCTCGATTATGGCCTGGGCCAGACCTTCGACGATGGCGGTTTTGCCCACTCCCGGCTCGCCGATTAAAACCGGATTGTTCTTGCTGCGGCGCGACAAAATCTGAATGACGCGGCGAATCTCCTCGGCGCGGCCAATGACCGGGTCGAGTTTGCCGTCCCGGGCTTCTTTGGTAAGGTCGCGGGCATATTCGTCCAAAAACGGAGTATTGACCGTTTCCGGCTGAGCCTTGGGGTCAGCGGTGGCCAAGATGCGCCAGCGTACCGTGTCGACATCGCGGGTGAGCTGTTGCAAGATGCGATAGGCCACACCGTCACCTTCGCGGATAATGCCCAGCAAAATATGTTCGGTGGCGATGACATTGCTGCCTAAGCTGCGGGCCTCGCTGCCGGCCAGTTCCATCACGCGGCGGGCGCGTGGCGTAATTGCGGCGGTTTCGTTGCGTGGCAAACCGTCACCGCGCCCGACCATTTCTTCAACCTGTCTGCGGAAACCTTCTAAGGTTGCACCAAATTCACTTAACACACGACTTGCCGTTCCACCTTCACGCATGAGCCCCAAGAGCAAGTGCTCCGGCCCGATCATGGCGTGGCCCAATTTTGAGCCTTCTTCGCGGGCGAAGTGGAATACCAATCTTGCACGGTCATCGTAACGGTTCAACTTAGTCCCTCTTTCGCTCGGGAGACAAATGCCGTCCAGACTTGTCGATAGTTTGGACGCGGTGACAAGTGTTGCATACCAGTCATAGTGTTATACTACGCGCTCGACGGGGAATCTGAAAGGATTTTCGTTACTTTCCCAGATTATGACTGCTAAGTCTTTTTTAATCCTATTCACACCCTGAGGAGCCGCGATGCTGTTTCAAGATATCATACTCAAGCTAGATCGATTTTGGGCTGACCAAGGCTGTGTCATTGTGCAACCCTATGATACCGAGGTGGGAGCCGGGACTTTTTACCCCTCGACCTTCTTAAAATCTTTAGGCCCTGAGCCCTGGCGGGCGGCTTATGTGGCGCCCTCGCGTCGACCTGCCGATGGGCGTTTTGGCGACAATCCCTACCGTTTTCAGTATTACTTCCAATACCAGGTTATCTTAAAACCTTCACCTGCGGACGTGCAGGAGCAGTATTTGCAATCTTTGTACAGTCTGGGTATCGACCCGCATGCTCATGACATTCGCTTTGTGGAAGACAACTGGGAATCACCGACTTTAGGAGCCTGGGGGCTGGGCTGGGAAGTGCAGATGGATGGCATGGAAATTACCCAGTTCACCTATTTTCAGCAAGTTGGCGGCATTGATTTAAAACCCATCTCTGTAGAGTTGACTTATGGGCTCGAGCGCATTGCTATGTACTTACAAGACAAGGCGCACAGCTATGACGTTGAATACGCTCCCGGCGTTAGCATCGGCGATTTGCGCCGTGACTTTGAATACCAGCATTGTGACTACAATTTTCATCACTCCAACGCCGAGTTGCAGCGCCAACTTTTTGACGCTTTTGAATCTGAAGCAGCACGTTTACTAGAGCTCAAGTTGCTCTATCCGGCCTACGAATTTGTCATGAAGGCCAGCCACGCTTTTAACCTGCTGGACGCCCGGGGGGTACTTTCGCACATGGAGCGACAAGCCTATGTGCAAAGAGTACGCCGACTGAGCGAAACTACGGCTAAAACTTATCTTGAGTTAAGTACTGCGGCACAGACACAGGAGGCGGCATAATGGCGACGCTGCTTTTTGAAATTGGCACCGAGGAGCTACCTAGCTGGTACGTTTTAGCAGTCAAAAAGGATATTGCCAGCCTCATGGCCGAGAAACTGGCGGCTGTGCAGCTAAAACATGGCGAGATTAGCAGCTACGTAACGCCACGCCGTGTGGCGGTCTTGGTAGAGGATATTGCCGAAAAGACGCCGCTGCGTCAAGAACTCAGGCGCGGTCCGGCCAAGGCGGTGGCCTTTGATGCTGGGGGCGCCCCGAGCAAAGCCGCGCTTGGTTTTGCCAGGGCCAATGGTGTTGAAGCTACCGACCTCATTGTGCAGGATGCCGATAAAGGCAGTTATGTCTTTGCGCGCAAAGAACTCGGCGGGGAAGAGGCGGCTAAGCTTTTACCTGACTTGCTGGCTGAATTGCTCAGCGAACTACCGGCCCCGCGCAAGATGCGCTGGGCGGATGTGGACACGCCTTTTGTGCGTCCGGTGTCTTGGCTGTTAGCGCTTTTAGATGAGCAAGTTATTGATGTTGTCGCTGCCGGGCAAAAAGCAGGTCGTGAATCACACGGACATCGCTTTTTAGCAACTGAAAATGTCAATTTGGGTCATGCTCGAGATTACCTAAACTCACTTGAGAAGGCTTACGTCATTGCTGATGTTAGCGCCCGGGAGCAGCTCACGCTAAAAGTTGCCCAAGAGACTGCCAAACAGCAAAATCTGACCCTGGTTAATAGCGGTGACTTGTTGACTGAGGTAAGTCATTTGCTTGAGTACCCTGTGGCGGTGCTGGGTAGCTTTGAGCGCGGTTACCTTGATTTGCCCGAAGAAGTACTGATTACCACCATGACCCACCACCAGCGCTTTTTTCCTACGCGGAGCGCCGACGGCAAGCTGGCGCCATATTTTGTGGCTATCTCGAATAACCGTGTGCCGGACGATGCGGTGCTATGCCGGGGCTATGAGCAAGTCCTCTCTGGACGTTTGGCCGACGCCCGCTTTTTCTGGGATGCCGATCGTAGCAAGACGCTGGCCGAACATGCCAAAGGACTTGCCGGTATTGGTTTCCAGCGACAGCTTGGCACCATGGCGCAAAAGCTGGCAAGGATGGCTAAGACGGCACGTACTCTGGCAGATTTATTGGGTTTGAGCCAGGCCGAACGTGAGGTTTTAGAGCAGGCTACTGCGGTTTTTCGCGCTGATTTGAGCACGCAGATGGTTTATGAACTGCCCGAACTCGAAGGGGTGATGGCTCGAGCCTACGCCCTAGCCGAGGGTTATCCTGCTGAGGTGGCGCAGGTGCTCGAGCACGGTGTTCGCCCGAATAAACCTGCTGCGCCACTGCCTGCCGTTAAGGTTGGCGCGGTGCTGGCGGTAGCTGATCGTCTCGATAAACTATTAGGCTTTTTTGCCATTGGCAAGAAACCGTCGGGTTCCGCTGATCCTTTTGGTCTAAGGCGTGACGCAATTGCTTTGGCCCGCATCCTAAACCAGCAAGGTTGGCCACTGACGGTGAGTGAGTTGGTAGAGGCCGCCGCGAAAAGCTATCAGGACTCCGACTTGTCACCCCAATCACTAGAAGCTGCAATTAGCGAGCTGGCGCAATTCAGTTTAGATCGAGTAGCCGGACTGTTGGCCGAAGAAGGCATCCGCGTTGAACTCTTGCGTGCCGCAATGATGGACAAACCGGCGGTTATCACCGCCTCGCGACGTTGTCATCTGCTACAGGCCATGAGCCAGGAAGACGAGTTTGGCAGCCTCATGATGCTTTACAAGCGGGCGGCCAATCTGGCAAAAGAAGCCAAGGCCGACATAGCGGTAAACCCCGAGCTGTTTGCCGATGAACATGAAGAGTCCCTATATGCAAAGTTGCCCCGGGCTAAAGCCGGTATTGCCGAGTTGATGAGCTTAGCAGAGCAAAACCTAGCCCCTTGGGATTTAGGGCAAAGCCCGAAACAGCCACTAAGCGGTCTGGAAGCGGGGATTGCCGCGGTGCTTGAGCTAAAAGCTCCCCTCGATGCCTTTTTGGATCACGTGCTGGTCATGGTCGAAGATGAAACCGTGCGCAACAATCGTTTGGCGCTGCTGACTGAAGTGCGTGATGCCTTGCGGGCTTTAGGAGCGCTCGAAGAACTAGAGGGGCTGTAAAAATTTGCTGTTGCTTACAGTTGCCAATATTGCTCGAGCAGTGCCGACGTAGTCAAGACTGATTCCAAGTAAAAATAAAACCGTCAGTCTACTGCCAACTAGTGTGGATTTGGTAAAAACGCGGTTTGTTTTAGTTGCCCGCGGCCGACCAGCGCAACTCGTTGTCCTGGAGGGCTAGCTCCACGTGGCCTGACTCGCGTAAATAGGATAAGTAGGCCATGACCGTGCAGTGGTTGAGATAATAGCGGGGCAAGTCCTTTATGGTAATGCCTAGTATCTCGCAGCTTCGCTTTAGCACCGTGGTGGCAGCTACGCCGGTGCAAGCACCGACGATGGTCTTGGCAGCCTTTTCAAACACCGCAATATTGGCTTTGACAAGTCCGGCAATATCTTCGCTTGCTTCGCCGTGTCCGGGCAGGATCACCTGGGCACCAACATCCGCCATACGCTCAGCACTGGCAATCTGCCCACCGATATCCTGACCAAAGGGCAAAGGGTATTTTTGCAGGATGTTTATGCCAAAAACGGCATCGGCGGCAACCAGTACGTCGGCAATTTTGACAGAATAATGCCGGTGAGCATGGCCGGAACTGTCAATGATTTCCAGCGCTACTCCAAAGAGTTCTAACGCTCCTGGCTCTAAGATGTGATCAACCCGCGAGGGCTTGGCCAGCAACCATTTTGACATCAATTCGGGAAGTGGTTTGGCGCCACTAAAAAGATAGATGGGCTCGAGCACGGGATTTTGTATAATTCCCGCCTCAAGAGGTGGTGCATAGACCGGCAAATCAAAATTACGCGTTAAATAGTCATTGCCGCCATAGTGATCGGCATGAGAATGGGTGTTTACAATGACCACTGGTTTTACACCCAAGTTGTCGCAAGCCTTTTTTAAGCGCCGACCATGATCTTTATCACTACCGGTATCAAGCAAGATGGCTTCTCGCTCCTCGTTTAGCACAATGGCGGCATTGACCGTTCCCGGTAGATAAAAAACCTTCTCGCTGAGTTGTTTAAGTTCAATGCCAGACAAGTTGTCACCTCATTTGCCGAACTATAACTTTTAAACAAAATTTTTGGCCAATACCGATTCCATTTTACAGGTGCTCAAGAATCAGGCAAGCGCCTTAGTCGAGCGATAAAGAAGCCGTCCAGACCTGATACAGGCAAAATATAGCAACCTTCTGGCATAGTCACGCTAGACAGCTCAGAGCTAAAAGGCATAGGCTCAAACTCAGGGTGACGGGATAAAAAACTACGAATCACGCCCACCCCTTCCTTTTCGGTAAGCGCACACACTGCATAGACCAGCAAGCCTGCCGATGCGGTTAAGGCTGCAGCAGTTTCAAGCAGAGAACTTTGCAATGACGCCAGCTTGGCAACGTCCTCGGCTGTTACTTTGGTCCTCAGTTCAGGATTGCCACGCAGGGTTCCGGTTCCTGTGCAAGGTGCATCGAGCAGCACTTTTTTAACTGGTGGAATATCCGGCACGGTGCGTAAGTCGTGCACTAAACTGCCTGCTTTAAAACCCAGTCGTTTTAGGTTCTGCGCAGCCCGCCTAAGCTTAGTTTCATGCAGGTCGATGCTCAGAGGTTGGGCACCAGCAGCAGCCAACTGAGCGGCCTTAATGCCATTGCCGCTGGCTAAATCCAGGATGCGCTCACCTTCTTTAGGCACAAGCAGTTGAGCCGCTAGGGTTGAGCTGGGGTTTTGCGGTTGAACCCAGCCGCGTTTAAAGGCTTCGAGTTGTGCTAGAGGTTTTCCGGGTCGCACCGCCAAGATATTTTTTAGCGGCCCTGACGTCACCTGACAGCCTTCGGCCACTAAACTTTGTTCGGCTTGTGGATGGTAGCTGTGCAGCCACAGGGGTTCGGCTTCGGCCATGCCCTGGGCAATGGCCTCGGCATGTTCCTGCCCAAAGAGTTTGATCCAGTCATCAAACAACCAGTCGGGCAAGCCATAACGCGTAGCTAAACTCAGATTGCTAAGCAAGCGAACTTTACGCAAGACGGCATTGACCAGTCCGCTGAGTTGTCTATGGCTGTACTTAACGACGTTTACCCACTCGTTTACGGCAGCGTGACGCGGAGTCTCACGAAAGAGAATGTCGTAGCTGCCGAGCCGGAGTGCGTCGAGCACGTCCGGCGGGAGGTTATCCGGTCTTTTAAGTAAAGGCCTTAAGCAGGCGTCTAAGGTTATCTCAAAGCGCAGGCTGCCGTAGACCAGGTCGGTGACAAAGCTGCGATCTTGCCCGGAGATTTGAACTTGATCGAGAGCGCCGCTCAGCGCCGCGCCAGAAAAAGCGCCGCGGTGGACGCGGCGCAGAACGTTGAGGGCGATTTGCCGGGCGCTGCTAATTTTTTAGTCCCGGCTGGCCATGATGAAGTAAAACAAATAGGCCAGAGAAGTGGCAGCCGCAGCGACATAGGTCATAGCGGCAGCGCTCAAGACCGCCTTGGCACCGCCACTGTCGTTTGTGGTGGCTAAACCCAGTTTATTGAGTTGCACCAGCGCGCGGCGGCTGGCATCAAATTCAACTGGCAGTGTGACCAGTTGAAACAGCACCGCTCCGGCAAAGAGGATTATGCCTATTTGCAACAAGCCCGACGCACCTAAAAAGATGCCAAAGATAGCGAGCCAGGGACCAAACTGCGAGCCGATGTTAGCAACCGGCAACAGGGACGAGCGGAACTGCAAGGGAGCATAGGCCTTGGCGTGCTGGATGGCGTGGCCGACCTCGTGGGCTGCAACCGCCATGCCGGAAACGTTGGCGTAGCCATAGTTTCCTTCTGAGAGTCTGACCGCTCTGCTGCGCGGGTCGTAATGATCCGAGAGCATGCCTTTTACGCTTTCAACCTTGACGTCATAAAGGCCGTTCGCGTCAAGGATGGCTCGAGCCGTCTCCGCACCGGTGAGCCCCGAGGTGTTTTGTACGCGCATCCACTTGTTATAAGTGCTCTTTAACCAATTCTGAATGAGTAAACTGCCGATAAAGGCGATAATGCCGATGAAGTAATAGGTATAAATACCCATTTGTCAATAAACCTCCTGTTAAATTTTTGTCGCGCAAAAGCGCGACATCAAGTGCTATGAAAGCTGGCGCTTTGGCTGGTAGTCCCTTTATAGCAGCCAACTGGCTATGAGAGATAAGCCTCCGCTACATCTGACAATACTATACTCAGATTTTATGAATCACAAGTGAGGGGCGCAACACAAAGACGGCTGCGTAACAATATTTAGAAGCTGCCCTGAATTGGGTGTTAAAGGAAAAGTAAAAAGTAGAAAGTAAAAAGAGGAAAGTTGAGGTTTTGCTACCAACTTCTTCTAAACGAACGTCATCGACCGCAGCACAGAATTTGTATTGTGCTGTCAATGTTTTTTGTCTTTACAAGTTTAGGCGGATGCCGATTTATTAACCTCAAGCGAGTGGGAGCGCACGTTAAAACGCACGGCGGTGCGCTCTTCATTTTGCAGCTCGAGCTTGACAAATGAAGGTTGGGTGGTCAGGTCAAGTCCGTCGGCTTCGATATAACTTCTGGCGATGGCAATAGCCTTCACCGCCTGATTGACTGCTTGTGGGCCAATCGCCTGAACTTCCACCTCGCTCTGGCTTCTCAGCAGGGCAGCAATAGCGCCGGCAACGGAATTGGGGCGGGAGTTTCCCGATACACGTAACGTTTCGATGATGGAACCTCCTTGTAACGTAACGTACTGATTCTGATAGGAAAATTGTAGGCCTTTTTTAAATCTCCTGTCAATGATGATCACATTAAATCGCCTTCAACATAGTAAACAACGTCATAGTGGCTGAACGGTTTACGTTCCTATAAGGCTTGCTGACTTACGTCATTTGCTACTCGAATCCGTAAACGCTGTACCTGACGCATCAATCCTTTCAAGAGTTCCAAACCTACTGTTTTATGTACGGTCTAGCACGCTGTTTTCGACAGGTAGCAAACGGGGTAACTTAAAAAAGGAGCCCTTATGGTTCGGGCCCCTTTTAAGTTTTATCAGTAGAGGATTTGGACAGCAGTGGTAAATAGTTCTAGAGACAAGAATCTAAACGCTGTCACTCATATAGCAGCTCATCCCGATGCTGTAATGCCAAGTTCAATCGAGAAGTCACGCAAGCAGATGACGCCGCCGATGGCCTTGATGTATATGTCGTCAAAGCCTTCTAAAAAATCAATCTGCAGAACCGATTCACCTGCACTTGTATCGATCACGTGGCTTGCTACGACCTCCCCTGGACATTGAATTAGAAAACCTTCGCAGTGCTTGGGATTGGGCCATAAGCCAACGGCAGCTTAAGCAAATGAGCCAGGTGGCCTTTGTGTTGACGCGCTATTTCGATAGGCGTGCGCGTCTGCTTGAAGGGCTCGAGCTATTCGCTCAGGCGCTCGAGCTAAAACTAAACGCTTCACATCGTGCCGCTAAAGGAAGACTCCTCATTGCTTATGCCTGGCTGGAAATGCGTTTGGGGCGTTATGTCGAAGCGCAGCAGCATGCTGAGCAAGGGCTCGGCCTTATACAGGTGGATCAAGACTCCGAGGGTGGACTGTGGGGCAACAATGCACTGGCCAGCGCCATCTACAAATTAGGGCGTTATGATGAGGCCAAGCTGTATTTCGCAAGATTGCTTAAACATGCTGAGAAACAAAAAGACAGCGTTAGGATTGCCGAAGCGCTTGGTCGTTTAGGGCTTGTCGAGCAAGCCACCGGCGACTATACAGCAGCGCGCAGGCACTATCAAGATGCGCTTAAGCGCAGCCGAGACTTGGGCAATCACGGCTCGAGCGTTACGCAACTTTTGAACTTAGGCGCACTGGAACTCAACACCGGACACAGGCAAGCAGCACAACTACATTTCGAAGAAGGCTTAGCTCTGGCCTGCTCTATAGGCGACCGGCAAATCATCCCGGTTCTGTTGCACAACCTGGCTAATATAGTCTGCAAAGAAAGCGACTATCCGCGAGCGCGGAAGCTGACGCAAGAAGCCCTCATGCTGGTACAAAGTAGCGGCGAACGCGGACTGGAAACCGGCATGCTCGCTACCTTAAGTTGGATTGCACTCGCAGCGGGTAGCTTAGGCGAAGCGGAATATTTTGTAAGGCAGAGTTTGCAGATTGCCTGGGACATAGGTGACGCGCCGGCCACACTGACGGCAATCCTGCGTCTGGCCGAACTGGCACTGACACAAGAACAATATGACCATGCTCTAGAACTACTCATGCTTGCCGTTCGCCACCCGGCAACGCTGACCTGGGTCAAGAAACGTGCTAAGCAGCTTAGCGATGATCTGCTTGACACTGCTCCGGCGGATTATAAAACGCTGACTTTAGATAAAGTACTTGCCGAACTGTTCGCCCAGCAGCACCAAAGCTAATGACTATACGTCCCCATAAAGCCGTTAGCAAAAACAGCAAAAATCGAATGATAAAGGCAAATAATCCCAGCTTTTCAAAGCTTGACAGTTTTAACTGCGCTCTATATACTCCCAACTAATGAGCGACGTTCCCCACACCGAAACCGAAAATCTACTCGACCTAATTCTAGGATGTCGGGGTGTCGCCGCTTAGTAGCAAATTGTTAAGCGCATGCACACCCCGCCAAACATTTGGCGGGGTTTTCTTTTAGTGAAAGTGACGTGCGGCTGAGACAATAGTCAGGCGAGGTGAGTGATGAAAGGTGCAGAAGCAATCTTAAAAGCGCTCGAGCGCGAAGGGGTGAATGTGGTTTTTGGGCATCCTGGTGGAGCCATTATGCCCGTCTACGATGCTCTTTACGATTCACCCATTAAACATGTCCTGGTGCGCCACGAGCAGGCCGGAGCCCACGCCGCCGACGCCTACTATCGCGCCAGTGGTAAGGTGGGTGTCGCTTTCGCCACCAGCGGCCCGGGCGCTACCAATCTGGTCACCGGGCTGGCCACCGCCATGATGGATTCGTCGGCGGTGGTGGCGATAACCGGCAACGTGCCCCTAGGTCTGATTGGCACAGATGCTTTTCAGGAAGCTGATGTTTACGGCATCACTGGGCCGGTTACAAAACATAACTATCTAGTTAAAGATGTAAACGACTTACCCCGCATCATCAAAGAGGCTTTTCACATCGCCTCAACTGGACGTCCAGGTCCGGTGCTTATCGATGTACCCAAGGACATTCAACAGCAAGAGTTCGATGCTTCGTTTGATGTTGAGCTTGATCTGCCCGGTTATAAGCCTACAGTAATCGGTCACGCGGGCCAGATAAAAAAAGCTGCTGAAGCGATTTTACAAGCTAAAAAGCCTGTGCTGATGGTAGGTGGTGGCGGCCAAGTTGCCGCAGCTGAAATCATGGAATTTGTCGAACACAGTAATATTCCAGTTATCACTACTCTGATGGGTATTGGTGCTTATCCCGCCGGTGCTGAGAATGCTCTGGGCATGCCCGGTATGCACGGTACGGTAACGGCCAACCGTGCTATTACCAACTGTGATTTGCTAATCGGTGCGGGTTTGCGTTTTGATGATCGGGTCACCGGCAGGATAAGCCGTTTTGCCCCTAACGCGACGGTGGTTCATATTGACATCGACCCGGCGGAAATATCCAAATTGGTCAAGGCGCATGTGCCGGTTGTTGGAGATTTGCGTGATGTGTTGCCGCGTCTGCAAGATAAGCTCGAGCACTTAGAAATTGATGACTGGTGGCAGCAGCTAAACGCCTGGAAAGCCCAATACCCGGAACGTTACAAAAAAGATAAACCGCTGGTTTCGCAAGAGGTCATAGAGATGTTCCGGGAGGCGACTGGTGGAGACTGCGTCGTCACTACCGAAGTGGGCCAGCACCAGATGTTTGCCGCCAGATTGTTCCCAACCAGCCACCCCCGTACTTTTCTTACCTCGGGCGGTCTGGGAACCATGGGTTTTGGACTCCCTGCTGCTATCGGCGCGGCTTTTGCCCGGCCTGGTGAGCCGGTAGTTTGTATTGCCGGTGATGGCAGTGTGCAGATGAATATTCAGGAACTTGCCACCATCTACAAACATCAGTTACCCATCGTTATCGCTATTACCAACAACGGCGTTTTGGGTATGGTGCGGCAATGGCAGGAGATGTTCCACGCCAAGCGTTACAGCGAGGTCTATTTGGCCGACTCGAACCCGGACTTTGCCAAACTAGCCGAGGCCTATGGTCTTGACGGCTACAATATTTTTGATCGCAAAGAAGCCGCCCGGCTGATTCCCGAAGTGTTGGCCAAAGGCAAGCCGGCAGTTATGAACTTTCTGGTCTATGAAGCTGAAAAGGTCTTTCCCATGGTTCCGGCGGGAGCCGGCGTGGATCAGATGCTCCTGGGCGATCAGGAACCGGAAGAGGCCGTGGCGGAGGAGAGCGTATGAGTATTCACAAGCACGTAGTTAGCGTAACGGTGCGCGACAGGCCGGGTGTGCTGGTGCGAATTGCCGGACTTTTCGCCAGACGGGGTTTTAACATCGAATCGCTGTCGGTCGCTCAATCCGAGGCATCCGGTATTTCGCGAACCACCTTTGTGGTAGCAGGGGAAGATGACACGCTCGAGCAGGTCGAGAAGCAATTGCAAAAACTCGTTAACGTCATCAAAGTGGTTGATCACACCGGGGCGGCCTTTGTTGATCGTGAGCTAATGTTGCTTAAAGTTTCGGTCAATACGCCGGAAGATAGGGTGGAAATTCGCCAGATTGCCCAGGACTTCCGCGCCCGCATCGTTGATGTTCATCGTGATGTGCTGATTTTTGAGGTGACCGGCGACGAAGGCAAGATGAACGCCTTTATCGAGTCAATGCAGCCTTTTGGCATCATTGAACTGGTGCGCACCGGGCGCATTGCCATGACGCGCAGTGCCGCCGACCCCAAAGTCAAGTCCCGCACGGCCAAGGTCAGAGCGGCTTAATAGATAAGAGCGTAGAATTCAGGTATCAGTTAAAGTTTTATTCTAAATTATTCCAAGCGACGTCAATTACGACAGGGAGAGAAAGAAATGGCGAACATCTATTACGATAGCGACGCAAACCTTGAGCATTTGCAGGGCAAGACCATCGCCGTGATTGGCTATGGCTCACAGGGCCATGCCCACGCCTTGAACGCCAAAGATTCCGGTATGGATGTGGTGGTGGGTCTTAGAGAGGGGAGCTCGAGCTGGGTGCAGGCCGAGTCAGCGGGTCTAAAGGTCATGGAGGTCGCCGAAGCGGTAAAAGCAGGTGACCTGGTGATGATCCTCTTGCCCGATGAAGTGCAGGGCAAGGTTTATGCCGAGCAGATTGCCCCTAACTTGGAGGCAGGTAACGCTCTGCTTTTCGCCCACGGCTTTAACATCCACTTTGGTCAGATAGTGCCACCCGATGATGTCGATGTATTTATGGTGGCTCCCAAGGGCCCGGGGCATTTGGTCAGGCGTGTTTACGCCGCAGGTGGTGGCGTTCCTTGCTTAATGGCCGTTTATCAGGATGCTACTGGCACGGCCAAAGAACGGGCGCTGGCTTACGCCAAGGCCATTGGGGGTGCCAGGGCCGGTGTGTTGGAAACCAGCTTTAAAGAAGAAACCGAGACCGACCTCTTTGGTGAGCAGGCGGTGCTTTGCGGTGGCGTGACCGCGCTGATGCAAGCCGGGTTTGAGACCCTGGTGGAGGCGGGATATGACCCGGAAATCGCCTACTTTGAATGCTTACACGAGATGAAGCTCATCGTCGATTTGATTTATGAGGGCGGTTTAGAGCGCATGCGCTACTCGATTAGCAACACCGCCGAATATGGTGATTACCGGACGGGCCCACGCGTAATTACCGCAGAGACAAAGGCCGAAATGAAGCGCGTTCTCAGCGAAATTCAAAATGGTGAATTCGCCAAAGACTTTTTGCTGGAAAATCAGGTAGGGCAGCCACGCCTAAACGCTGGTCGTAAAAACACCTCGACCCATCAGCTCAGTGTTACGGGGCGGCGGCTTAGAAAGATGATGTCGTTTATCGAAGAATAGAAGCTTAAGTTGATGGCTTTTGGGTGTGAATGCTGGGTGGAAATGTAATGAATGCAGTTTTTGTCAAGCGGATTTTGGAACTCGTTCGCAGATTGGGAAACAATTTGCGACTACCTTAGCCCTGTTTCAGTGACGACCTAAAGGGCTAAAGAGCCTAATTTAAACCCGAAAGGAAACAAACATGGCTTACATCAAAATTTTTGACACCACACTGCGAGATGGCGAACAGTCGCCGGGCGTAGCGCTGAACACTTCAGAAAAAATCGAAATTGCCCGGCAGTTGGCGCGTCTGGGCGTCGATGTTATCGAAGCAGGCTTCCCGATTGCTTCCGATGGCGATTTTCAGGCGGTTCGGGCCATTGCCAACGCCATCGACCAGGAATCCAACAAGGTTGTCGTTGCTGGTTTAGCCAGAGCCAACCAAAAAGATATTGAACGCGCAGCCGAAGCGGTAGAGAAAGCTAAAAACCCACGTATTCACACCTTTATCGCTACCAGTCCGATTCACATGGAGAAAAAGCTGCAACTGCCGCCGGACAGAGTGGTAGAAAAAGCCATCGAAGCCGTTAGCGTAGCACGCAGCTTTGTTGACGACGTGGAGTTTAGTGCCGAGGACGCCGGGCGTAGCGACTGGGATTTTTTGGTACGCATCTTTACCGAGGCGGTAAAAGTCGGCGCTACCACCATCAACATCCCTGATACCGTTGGTTACATGATGCCCTGGGAGTATGGCGAAATGGTGCGCTATATTCACGATCGCTTGCCAAATATTGCCAACATCACCTTGAGCACGCATTGCCATGACGATTTGGGTTGTGCGGTTATCAATTCATTGGCGGGGGTCAAAAACGGCGCCACCCAGGTTGAATGCACCATCAACGGCATTGGTGAGCGTGCCGGCAACGCTTCATTAGAAGAGATTGTCATGGCGCTCAATACCCGCAAGGACTTCTGGGAACACGAGACCGGTATTGTCACTAGGGAGCTTTATCGTAGCAGCCGTCTTGTCAGCAGCTACACCGGCATGGTGGTACCGCCCAACAAAGCTGTCGTCGGCGACAATGCCTTTGCCCACGAATCCGGCATTCATCAGGATGGGGTTATCAAGGCGCTGGAAACCTATGAGATCATGAGCGCGGAAACAGTAGGCCGCAACGCGGGCGTGCTGGTCATGGGCAAGCATTCAGGGCGCAATGCTTTTCGCAAAACACTGGCCGAGCTGGGTTACGAAAATTTAGCAGATGACAAGATCAATGCCCTGTTTAAACAGTTCAAAGACTTGGCTGACGCCAAACAAAGCGTCACGGCAGAGGATATTCGGGCGCTGGTAGACGCCGAGACAGCCAAAGTACCCGAAACCTACAGGCTCGAGCACTTACAGTTTCAGTCGGGAGTAAACATGACGCCTTCGGCAGTGGTGCGCCTGCGTACGCCCGAGGGAGACTTTGAGGCTGCTGCCACTGGCGACGGCCCGGTGGATGCCTCGTTTAAGGCGTTAAAGACGCTCACGCCGTTACCCTTTAAGCTTGAATCCTATGACCTTAAGGCAATTGGTAGTGGCACCGATGCCCTGGGTGAGGTTTCGATACGGGTAAACAGTGAAGGGCAGATTGTGCATGGTCGCGCCATCTCAACCGATGTCGTGCAGGCGTCGGTATTGGCTTATGTGGATGTGCTTAACAAATTAGCAGCCGGAGTTGGCCGGCTTAGAGTACACCCGCAAAAAACCACGATGCCCTAAGAATATCGCCGCCTGATTGTTATCTGGTTACTGGCGGTGTATTCGTGAACTGAGGGAGATCATGAAGAGCATTGAAATTTATGACACGACTTTGCGTGACGGCACCCAAGGTCAGGGTTTTAACCTAACCAGCGAGGACAAGGTCGCCATCGCCAAACGGCTCGACGCCTTTGGCGTGGACTACATAGAAGGTGGCTGGCCCGGCTCAAATCCCAAGGATGCAAGATTTTTTGAGCTGATGAAGCAAGCACCTTTAGTTCATGCACGTTTGGCTGCCTTTGGTTCGACAAGACGCAAGGACAGCAGCTGTGAGGACGATCCGAATTTACAGGCTTTGTTAGCAGCCGAGACGCCGGTGCTGACCATCTTTGGTAAGTCCTGGGACTTGCATGTGACCGAGGCGTTAGCCGCAACTTTAGAGCAAAACTTAGAGATGATCCGGGATTCGGTAGCCTACTTAAAGTCGCAGGGAAAATTCGTTGTCTACGATGCCGAGCACTTTTTTGACGGTTTTAAAGCGGATGCCGACTATGCTTTGGCCACCTTAAGTGCGGCTGTCGAAGGCGGGACTGATCGCCTGGTGCTCTGCGATACCAATGGCGGCTCGTTACCTGATTTTGTCGCTTCTTTGGTAGAACGGGTCTCAAAACTTTTTGACGTTCCTGTGGGGATTCATGCTCACAATGACTGTGAGTTGGCGGTGGCTAATTCTTTGGCTGCTGTGCAGCAGGGGGCGAGCCACGTGCAGGGAACTATGAACGGTTACGGTGAGCGTTGTGGTAACGCCAACCTCAGCAGCATCATCCCCAATCTGGTGCT
>JASBUK010000026.1 GCA_030147925.1 Trueperaceae bacterium | reverse complement strand
GGTGAACTCTCAGCTTGAAAGCATGGGTGTTCAGCGCTTGCGGGCGCGTACTAACGAAGGTTTCTTCATCAAAGTCCGCGCTTCTTTACTTGCTCTCATTTGCACGAACTTGCATGAACTGGACTAGCAATTACGGTAAGGTATCTTCCCGTAGCAGACATAGGAGCTATGTCGGGCGCTGCAAATTCCCACGAGTAGTGATCACAAACGTATGCCAGATCGCTACGGCCTTCGATCTCTGTGGGTATCAGAGGAAATGAGACTGCTGTAGAAAAGCTTTCGATAAAATTCGTCAAATCCTCCCGGTCTCTATCTGTCAACCCATTTGATGGAACAAACACCCCTTCATTCGAATACAACTCGCCCCAGGCCCAGGCAGTCAGGTCAGAAGTGTACATTGACTTTACGAGAGCCACCTCCGCTAAGCGGATGGCGTTTACGTCTGCCTCTGTGAGCGTTGATTCTTCGGCCTGTAGGCCGATACTGATAGTTTTATTCATCGTTAACACCCTCTTTGAGCTGGCGCTCATACTCGGCACTATCAAACTGTCCCCAAGACTCCGCTATCAGCCCGGTAGCATCAATTTGCCACAACTCGTAGCCGCTAATCCGCACACGCATTCCGGTACCGCCTGGCCCAGTGTTTATACCCGTCAAAGTCCAGTGAAATTCTGCGCCATTGTCATTAGGCAGCAACTTGTCAAAGCTGACCACCATATCCGGAAAAGCCGTCATAAATCCTTGGGCTAGTTCGGCAATGGCCTTTCTGCCTACGGCTGGAGCGTCATCATTGACCCTAAGCGAGGCAGCTTCGGCGTAAAACTTAGCGACGTTTGTTGGGTCTTGGCTAGACCAAGCCTTTGCGTAGCGACCTGCAAACTCCTGTAGCTCTTTTGGATTCACTATTAAGTTATCCTTTCGGGTTATCGATAAAGCCAGTCCTAACCTTAATCGAACCACCGTTAAATGACGTTCAAGCATCGTAACCTCTTACTGGGTAGTAGGGAACCCATTTGCACTGTCATGATTCCCCGCCCTGCGCCTGGCGCTATGAGTATGAATAAGATTGCTGCTCTATGTCCTCGCCAAGCCATATCTCCGGTCGGTATACCAGCATTTCTGCGCCATGTTCATCCCAAATCGCACGCACCGCACCTAAAAATTCTTTGGCGCCTTGCATATCCTTAAAACGGTGTAGTGCAAAAATGGTGTCGGGGTTATTTACATCACGATGCACACTGCCATGGGTGACGCCATGTGCTTGCGAACCCAGTCGGCCTCGTCGTAAAAACGTTTCCATGTGGTGTAATCTTTTACTGTATGTCTAATAATGAGAGTCGCCATTACTTTTCCTTATCTGATGTGAATTTTGGTTTAGGGAAAGGATGTCTTGGCATCCCCCTTACCTCCTATGCACGTTCTAACGGGATAACACAATTCTTCTCATCTGTTCTCCCTTGCACTTGGAAGTTTTGATAGTACTTTGTTTGGGGTGGGTTATTCTGCTTAAGCTTCGCCTTCTTCTTACGCCGGGATAACACCAAGTTGCTGCATTAAGGCAAAGTTATCCGTCTGGCCCCAATGTTCCACAACCTTGCCGCCAGCAATACGGAAGGTGTCGATCACTCCAAAAGATACGTTCTTGCCGCTTGGCACAATGCCCATAAACTCGCCCTTATGGGTGCCGCTCCAGGTCTGGCGAATTACCACCTTTTCGCCTTCGGCAATGAGATCGTCAATTGTGACTTTGAAGTCTGGGAATGCGCTGTGAAACATAGTGATCAACTGTTTGGCGCCCTCACGACCGGGCGGTGTTCCGGGTGGGAGTTCTTCGTGTTCAACGAAATCGGGTGTCAAAAACTCGTCAAACAGACTTATGTTTCCCTGACCGAGGCCTTCCTCAATCAAGCGACGGGCTAACGTTTTATTCTGTTCGGTTGACATTCTTCCTCCTGTTTAGCTGCAAAACTCACTGAGTTTCTGGTTCTTTTTTTGCTTACGTTTTGATAAAACCAACGACTAGGTAAAGCCGTTGCTCATACTGCGCTTGTCCATGGCTACCTCCTTAAAATTTCCCCCCCAGTAACGCTTTAGACCAAAGTCCGGTTAGGTACTGCGTCGGCGGCGGGGTTTTCTTTCGGTAGTTGTAGTTTGCCCAATCATGTGTCGCACAGGTGTCGCATGAGTGATTGGCACTTCCTATGAGCAAGACCCTGCTGGTATGATGAGAACGCACAATGGTAACCTATGTTCAGCTTTTAGGTGCGGCGAAAGCTCACCTTGATTCAGAAAACATTCCCTTTCTCGCAGATAAGCGCTATTTACTGCTGGCTTATCTGGCTTACAAAGGCGATTGGGTGAGCCGTGAGCAATTAGCTTATTTGTTCTGGCCCGAGACAAGCACGCAAGCGGCCCGCAAGAACTTCAGGCATTTGTTGCAGCGCACTCGAGCACTTGATTTTGCAGAAATAGAGAGTGACGGGCAGCAAGTACGCTGGCTGGCAAATACTGATCTCGAACAGTTCCACAACAATCTGGCAGAAGGAAATGCGGCTGAAGCCATAAAGCATTATCAAGGGGAACTGCTCGAGGGCATAATTCCGGATTTACCCGAATACGCCGACTGGCTAAGCCAGGAAAGAGAAAGCCTGCACAACGCCTACCGCGAAGTGGTTTTAAGTCACTCTCAAAACTTAGAAGCCCAAGGCCAATTCAAAGAAGCAGTCAGGCTGCTTAAGCAAATACTCAATGCCGATCTGCTGGCCGAAGACGTAGTGCAAGCCTACATGCGCTGTGCCTACCACAGTGGTCAACGCGAACAGGCGCTCAAAGTCTTTGAGGAATTTCGGCAACTACTGCGCGAAGAACTGGACATAAAACCGCTTGAAGCCACCACAGTTTTGGCAAACACCATCCGGCAGGAACCCGGCCCGGCTAGTCTGCAAACGAATGCGGCAGCAGACGGCCCGCCAACAACACCCACAGCCATAATTAGCGAGCAACTTCCACGCCTGCGCAACCTCCCTACCCAGCTCACCCCTTTTGTCGGACGTGACCTTGATCTAAGCGAAATTGCCGGGTTTTTTAAAGAGCCGGATTTTCGGCTGCTCACGCTCTTGGGGCCGGGGGGCATCGGCAAAACGCGTTTGGCGATGCAAGTTGCTATAGAGCAAGTCAAAAACTTTGCTGATGGCATCACCTTTGTACCGCTTGCCGCTATGAGCACCAGCGGGGGCATAGCTCCTGCTATTGCCAGTGCCCTGGGGCTAAAGCTCAGTGGCAACGAAGCGCCTGACAAGCAAGTTATCAGACAGCTCGAGCCCTCTCAAATGCTGCTTATTTTGGATAACCTCGAACATATTATCGAGGGCACCGGCATAATCTTGGAACTCTTGGAGCGCTGCGCAAAATTGCGCATCTTAGTTACCTCCCGCGAAGCCCTGGATTTTCAGGGCGAGTGGCTTTTCGAAGTCTCGGGCATGGACATACCGCAGGCTGATAATAGCGAACACATTGAAATTCATGACGCCGTGAAACTTTTTGTGCGCAGCACCCGCCGCGTTCACCCTCGCTTTGCCCTAACCCCGGAAAATAAACCCTTTGTCGCCCAAATCTGCCGCATGCTGCAAGGCTCCCCCCTGGCCATAGAACTCGCCACCAACTGGATCAGGCTTTTGAGCGTCCAGGAAATTGCCGAGGAGATCCAGCAAAGCCTCGGTTTTTTAGAAGCCTCTCACCCCGACCTGCCCGAACGTCACCGCAGCCTGCGAGCGGTCTTTGAACACTCCTGGAAACTGCTGAGCAAAGAAGAACAAACCGCACTAAAAAAACTCTCCGTCTTTTATGGGGGCTTTCGCAAAGAGGCCGCCCAAGAGGTCGCGGAGGTCGCCCTGCGCACACTACTGACCCTCACTAATAAAAGCCTCTTACAACGTAGACCCACGGGCCGCTTTGAACGCCACGTAATAGTGCGTGAATTTAGCAAAGAAAAACTCGCGCAAGACAAAGAACTCTATAAAGAACAGCAAGAAAATCACGGTCTTTATTACTTTGACTTTATTGAAGCGCGAAAAATGGGCGGGGCAAAAGATCAAAAATACTTACAAGACATAGCAGAAGAACTGGAGAACATACGCAAAGCCTGGAACTGGGCAAGCACACGGCAGCGGGCAGATCAGTTGGAACGCTCGGCGGACCTGGTGGTGTTTTTTGACCGCCAGGCACGGTTTGAGGAGGGGGCTAGACTGTTTACAGAAGCTATAGAGCCACTTAACGAGCAAAACAAAATGCACCATGCTGCAATCGGGAAAGCCTGTGTTGACACGGCCTGGCTCTATTTCCGCTTGGGCTGGTATGACCGGGCAATTGTGCTGGCAGAGCGTGCAGTTGCGTTGTTGCGTTCTTTGGATAGTAGTTCGACGATACTCATGAAGGCCCTTAACACGCTGAGCATGGTCATAAAAAATATGGGAGATATCGAACGGGCGCATCCTTATCTAACTGAAGCGCTTATGTTAGCGAGAAAACAAGGAAACGCGGAAGCTATAGCAAACTACCTCAGAAATTTAGCTATGATTGAACAAAATTTAGGCCATTTTCAACAAGCGAAAGAGCACAATGAAGAAGTATTGGGGCTACTTCAGCAAGGTAACGATCTATTTGGAGCTGTCATCACGTTGAATAATCTGGGTGGCTTGAATCTTTTTATGCTTCGCTTAGCAGAGGGAGAAGCTCATCTTCAAAAAGGCTTGCAGCTTGCAAAAGAAATTGGTTTTCAAGGCATTATTCCTTACCTTTTAAGCAATTTGGGTGCTGTGGCATTTAAGCGTTATGACTATAACCGCGCTCGAGCCCTATGTCTTGAAGCACTACAAGCCGCTAAAAATATCGCAGACTCCACAGTTCAAGCCACCTTGTTCATGACGCTCGGCAGAACGTCTACTGCTATAGGCAACGTGAGCGAAGCAAAAAATTACTTTCGACAAAGTCTGGAGATTGTTTGGCCTATTCGGGAGCTTCCCATAGTTATGGAAAATGTGGTCGGCTTAGCCGAACTAGATGTAAAACTTGGCAGTGTTAGTGCGGCCTGTGAACTGCTGAAAGTTGCCATTCATCACCCTGCTACAGAGTCCTGGTTTAGGCGAGATGCCGAAACGCTTTTTGAAAGCTTGCAGGGGCAGTGTGGAGACAGGCATATAGCTGTGCAAATCACGGATGAGAAGTTAAGCAGCGTAATTAGCAACGTCCTCTCATCATAATTTCCCCGCGCTGAAACTTATATCAGCACGGGGAAGGTGAATACAGCACAACTGCTTAATTTACAAAACTCTTATAGGGCAAAAGCGTTTAGAAACTTAACCTCAAAAATTTTTGACCAGAATTTACCCGTGACAAAAAAGACATCTTGCCCATCTTCGGGATCAGTGCGGTAATGGGCAATGCCGTTTAGGTCTTTGGCATTGGTATTTTGCTGTCTGCTTCTTAAATTTTGCGCATTGATTTGCGCCACCACATTGCCAGTTGCCGAATCTATTTTTACAATGCAATTGCTGTTTTCGTCTTCCATGACCGCTGCATAAATGTAGCCACGGGCAAACTCCAGGTCGTTAAGAAAGGCAATTGCTTTGCCGTTGCAACTCACCCGGAGTTTAGCTGCTGGCTCAGCTAAGTCAAAAGCCTCAAATTGCCTTTTTGTATACAGTTTTAGCGTGGCGGTTCCATCGCTCAGATAAAACATTTGCTTGTCCTGGTCAAAGCAAAGGCCCCAGCGTCTTGCAACGCCCTGGGTGGATGTTGGCAGGTTGCGGAGTTGTTGCAAAGGTTCTAGCTCATAAACAAGCACCGTTGCGCTATCTTTGGTGAGCTGATAGAGCCTGTTATTATCTCTGGCCAGACCCTCGGCAAAGTACTTAAACGGCAAAGAAAAGCTTTTCTCTACCGTTACTGCGTTTGCCGCTAGTTTGAGCTGGTTCAAAAATGATTGTATGGACAGCCCCGGCGCATTGCTTCCCTTGCCTGAGACGCCTGTGGGTGAGCCCGTGCTTTCATAAAGATAACCCTGGTGCCACTGTAGGCCCTCGGTCCAGGCAAGTTGATTGGGTTTACGGTCATATTCATTCAGGATATGGGGGCTGAGTTTTGGGGCTTTGCATGCTCTATATACTTCCATTAGGCGGTGTACCACAAATTGTGTATTACAGTTTATAAACTGCGTAAAAGATACTGTTTGACAGTTTCAATACACACAATTTGGCCCACCTTCTTCCATTAAGGTCCACTAGCGTAGCTCTCTAAAGGCATAGACTCATCACCCAGATAGTCAGCTAAGCTAATCAAATCTGGGGAAACCCTTTGCCAGATGCCGTTTACTTCGCCGTTAATCTGGTTGGGGCCGTCGCCTTTATAGGTGTACAAATACCAGTACCTAAACATGATTTGCTGTTCCTGGGCTTTTGGCCCACCCTTGCGTGTAATGTACTTAAAGTCATCCAGGTCAAGTCCAAATTTGTTTTTACCGCCATAAGGAATCCTGGCTTTACCCGTTAGCGGGTCCCAGTCTTCAATCCAATCCAGCAAATAGCTGGGAAAATCCGCCATCCAGGGAATTTTGCCATCGTGGGTGGGGTCATAGCGTTGGGGCATAAAGTAATAAAGCGTGAGCTTGTCATTAGTAACGAGCCTGGAACCGTCCTGAGAAACTTGAATGTTTACGTCTGCCATACTTTCTCCTTTCCTTAAAACCAAACTGCTTGAATAATGACGTGATATTCACCGTCTTAGGGGGACACTCGCACGGGTAGTTTCACATCCAACGCTTGCGCCGCTTATAGGACTTAATCTCTTTAAAAGATTTGCGTCCGCCACCTTCGGTCATGCCCATATAAAATTCTTTTACGTCAGGGTTGTTTTTTAACTCGGCTGCCGGGCCTTCAAGCACTATGCGCCCCTGCTCCATCACATAGCCATAGTCGGCCACGCCCAAAGCAATGCTGGCGTTTTGTTCGACCACTAATATGGTCGTACCTTCTTTGTTAACGGCCTTGACCCGCTCAAAGATATCGCGAACCAGCAAGGGAGCAAGCCCCAGGCTGGGTTCGTCTAGCAAGAGTAGTTTGGGGTTGGCCATCAAAGCCCGGCCAATTGCCACCATTTGTTGCTCACCACCGCTGGTATAGCCTGCTTGCCGGTGGCGCAGTCTTGTTAAAGCCGGAAAAATTTCGTAAACTCGCGCCAAGTCTTCTCTTACCGCTTGCACGTCACGGCGGGTAATAGAACCCACCCGCAAATTTTCCTCTACAGTCAAATGCTTAAATACCCGGCGGCCTTCAGGAACTTGCACTATGCCGGCTTTTACAATCGCCTGACCAGAGCGCTGATGAATCATCTGCCCGGCAAACTTTATATAGCCTTCGCGCACCTGGCCGTTCTCGGGTTTTAGCAGGCCCGAAATAGCCCGGAGCGTGGTGGTCTTGCCTGCCCCATTGGTGCCTAGCAAAGCCACAATCTTCCCTTTGGGAATCATCAGGCTGACGCCACGCAAGACCTGCACAATATCGTGATAGACCACTTCGATATTGTTGACTTCGAGCTGAATTTCGCCAAATTCTTGAGGTCGGCTGGCTGTGGTGGCAACTTCGGTCATAAGATATCAGTCCAAAATAGTAACCGGGGGCAAACATGCCCCCGGCGCATCATTTAGTTAAGCGGATGTACTTGCGGGAAAGTGCGCGAGTTATAGGGTTCGGTGATTGGCTGCCATTCGCCGTCTTGTACCTGAATAAGACGCATGGCGTCAACGCCGACGCGATCTCCTTCGCCAAAGCTCACCGGGCCAACACCAAAGCCCGAATCAAAGGCGTTGACGCCGTTCATGGACATCAAGGCTTCGTAGATGCTCTGACTGCTCACCTCTCCTGCGGCAGCGGCCCGCCGGGCAACCTCGACATAAATTGCCGCTTGCAGCAGTCCGGTGGTGTAGTTGGTGTCGGTAATGGTTTCTTCGCTGCGGCCATAACGCTCGCCAATCTCGCGCTGCAAGACCATTCCTGGAGTGCCTTCGCTTTCCAGATAGTAGCTGGTTGCCCACAAGAAACCCTCGGCGGCATCACCGGCTAAGTTGGTCAGCGTTTCTCCGCCGGTGTAGTGTGCGCCCATAAAGGTCATGCTATCTTTAAGACCTAAAGCCTGGGCGGCGTTAAGCATGGCGGCAATCGGTGATTGGACATTCTGACCAATGACGTACTGCACTCCGGCGGCGGACCAGCGTTGCAGCATGGCCGTATAGTCTAGGCCTTCGCCGGTTTCCTGAACTTCTACAATTTCTACGCCTAAAAGCTCAGCAGCGTTGCGAGCATCTTCAACCGGAGCGCGACCAAAGGCGCTGGGGTGGCTAATAATGGCGACTTTGGGCGCACCTTCACCCTGATAGTTATCGGCAATCCACTCCAGCAGTGCCAATACTTGTTCGCTATAGCTGGAAATAGGCAGGAACATAAAGTCATTATCAGGTGGGTCGATAACGCCAATGTGCAGGCTCGAGCCTATCACCGGAATTTCTTCTTCCAGCGCGTTGACCTTGAGTTGTAGCGTGCCACCGGTTGAATAACCGATAAAGGCCACCATGCCCTCATCAAGATAAGCCTCGAAGTTGCGCAGGGTATTGTCGTTGTTGTACTGGTCGTCACGGGTGATGCAATTAACGGTGTAGCCCGGAATAAGCTGCTCTTCATTAGCATAGCGGCAATAATCGTCTATCGCTTGCAGCACAAAGCGGCCAGCGTCACTGGTGGGACCGGTTACCGCACCCGACCAACCAAAGACAATTTCCTGCTGGGCCAAGCCTAAGCCCAGCAGAGCAAAAACCACCAGGCTAAAAAACAGTCGTATGTATAATTTCATCTTTTTCCTCCTCAAAAAGTTCTGCTACTCCTTAACTACCCGCTATTAAAACGACACCTCCTTGTTTGCACACGTGCCAGATAGTGAAAAACCCGTCACATTAGAATTTGAATGGCCACCTCTTGAAATACTGCCTTAGCAGACGCCACCAGTTGGCTAAACCCCGAGGCTCAAAGATTAGAAAAAGCACGATGATGATGCCAAAAACACTCGGGCGCATGGCCGTACCCACGTCTATGGTCGAGGGCATGACCCACTGCACCAAATCTGCAAGCTGTTCGACCCAGGGGTCAAGAAACTGCAAAAAGACCGGGCCAATCAGCGAACCGACCAGCGTACCCAGACCGCCGATAATTGCCATGGCCAAAAAATCAATGGAAATAGCCAAGCTAAAAGATTCTACGATAACGCTGCCATTGTAAAAAGCCAGCAGCGCCCCCGCCACACCGGCATAAAAACCACCAATAGCAAAGGCCATGACCTTGGTGGCGCCGGGGTTTATACCCATGGCGTCAGCGGCGCGGTCATTGTCGCGCACGGCTACCAAAGCCCGCCCAAACTTGCTGCGCAAGAGGTTTCTAAAGGCCAGCGCCATCACAATTACCACCACTAGGCCAAAGTAATAGAAAAACGGCCCGATAGCGCTCGAGCCCCTAATTATCTCGCCAAAAAATTCCACCCGCGGCACTCGGATGCTACCGCCTTGCTTAAGCCAGGGCGTATGCCCCACCGACCAGGTAAAGATAATCTGAAAAGCCAACGTGGCGATAGCCAAATAAAGGTGTTTGAGCCGAAAGCTCGGCAGGCCGACAAAAGCTCCGGCAGTGGCGGCAATAAGACCGGAAACAGGCAATAACAGCAGCACATACCAAAAGGGCACGGCATCGGCAAAGCCAAGCAGCGGCACAGCCAGGTCACGGGTGATGGTAGCCGCAGCATAAGCGCCCACACCCATAAAGGCTGCGTGGCCGATGCTTATCTGTCCGGCAAAACCTGTGACTATATTTAGACCCATCACCGCCACGGTATAGATGAGCACCAGATCAAAAAGCCGAAAGAGCGAACGTGACATAAAAGGCGCATAGGGCACTAAAAAGAGCAGGATGATTAGCACCACCAACGACGCCTGTTCGCTAAAAGTGGCAAAGATGGTCTGGTCTTCTTTATAGTTGCGCCGGTAGTTACCGGATTGAATCCAGCGGTTAACGGCCATAAGACACCTGCGCTGACTTAGCTTTTAGGTAAATTCTTGAGTGAATCCTTGACAGCCTAAACACGCTCGATCTCCTTGGTGCCAAAAAGGCCGTATGGCTTAAAGAGCAGCAAGACAATCAAGATCACAAAGGGAAATACCTCACCGGTGCCACCACCGGGCACATACTGATCTAAATACCCCGAGGCGAGCTGCTCTAAAATGCCGATGGTTATGCCCCCCACAATAGCCCCGGCGATTGAATCCAGACCGCCAAGGATCACCACCGGAAAAACCCGCAGGCCAATAGCAATCAAACCGGCAAGCTCAAGCCCATAAAGGCTGCCCACCACAAAACCCGCCGCCGTAGCACTCATAGCAGCAGCAGCCCAGGCTAAAGCAAATACCTTTTCTATACTGACCCCGACACTTAAGCTGGCCATCTGATCGTCGGCCACTGCACGCATAGCTATGCCCAGGGTGCTACGCGTGAAAAACCAGAGCAAGACGCTGATAAAAATAACGGTCAGCAAAATACCGACTAGGTGTTCCCAGCGCAAGACGATACCGCCAAAACGAAGTGGCGTATCGGGCAAATAGGACGGAAACCGCGCCGTTAACGTACCGAAAGGGGTGAAATAAACCAAACCGGAAAGCACGCTGGCTAAAGCGATGGTCACCATAATCACGCTGATAATAGGCTCGCCAATCATCGGCCTTAAAAAGACTCTTTCTATGCCCTGACCCAGCAAATACATCAGGCCAATGGCAATGGCCAGCGACAACCAGATGTTCAGACCGGCCCAAACCGTCAAACCATAGGTTATAAAAGCGCCGATGGCGATAAGTTCGCCCTGGGCAAAGTTAATCACCCGGCTGGACTTGTAAATAAGCACAAAGCCCAGAGCAGCCAGAGCATAGATACTGCCCACGGCAACTCCAGTAACGATAAGCTGCAAAAAGAAGGTCATCTGCTCACCACCTGGGCGCTGTCTTGAGCTTGGGGTTGCAAAATCGTCACATCGGTTTCTATCTGCACCGTTTGGCCGTCCTGATACTTAAATTCAGCGCGAATACTCACTTCGTTTACGGCGCTGTCATAAAGCGCTTCTAAAATCGGCAGATAACACTCGGCGATAAAACCCCGGCGCACCTTGCCGGTGCGGGTCAGTTCTTCGTCGTCGGCATCGAGCAGTTTATAGAGCAGCACAAAACGGCTAATGCGCTCCTGGTCTTGCAGTTCAGCATTTACCTTGACGACCTCGCTCAAGATCAGCTTGGCAACTTCGCTGTTTTGCGACAGATCGGCATAGGTGGTGTAGCTGATGCCTTTGTCCTCAGCCCATTTGCCTACCGTAAGCGGATCGACATTGACCATGGCCGTAACATAAGGTCTCTTGTCGCCATAAACCACGGCCTCTTTGATAAAGGGGCTGAATTTTAGCTTATTTTCTATAAACTGCGGGCTGAACATGTGGCCGCTACCTGTGTGCATCACATCGCTAACGCGGTCAATTATCACCAAGTGGCCATCATCATCGAGATAGCCGGCATCGCCCGAATAAAACCAGCCTTCTTCATCACGAACTTTGGCAAAGTCATCAGGGCGTTTGTAGTAACCATGGCAAACGCCAGCGCATCTGGTGAGTACTTCACCGCTCTCAGAAATCCTTACCTCAACCCCCGGCAAAGGCAAACCCACGGTATCGTGCTTGACATCGCCATCTTGCTGGATGTAGGCCAGACCTGCTGTTTCTGTCTGCCCATAAACCTGTTTTAGATTTATGCCCAAGCCCTGAAAAAACTTAAAAGCGTCTGGGCCGAGCGCCGCACCGCCGGTATAGGCTCTTTTTAAGCGCAGAAAACCCAATTGATCTTTAAGCGGTCTAAAGAGCGCGAAATGTGCCAGCCGGTAGCTTAGAGCCAGTGTCCAGGGCATCGGCTTGCCACGCATGCGGTAATCCGCCGCGCGTTTACCCACGTCCATGAGTTTGCGATAGACCCAGCGGTTGGGAGGATAAGACTCGTCCATCTTGACCCAAATGCTTGACTGCACGCCTTCCCAAACGCGTGGCGCACCCAGCATCATGTGTGGGCCGATTTCCTTTAGGTCCTTCATGGCGGTTTCGCTGCTCTCGGGGAAATTAACTACCATGCCGGTTATAAGTGGCACGGCCAAACCAAAAACCTGTTCTACAATCCAGGCAAAGGGCAAAAAGGAAACGTAATCATCACTGTCACTAAGCGGGTCTACCTGATGCAGGGCATAGGCCATGCTCAGGTAGTTGCGGTGGCTTAACATGGCGGCCTTGGGTCGCCCGGTAGTGCCCGAGGTGGTGCTTAGGTGGCAGATGTCATCTGCCTTGCCCTGGGCTACGTGCTCTTCAAAGAGTTGGGGCTCGAGCTCTTGCAACTGCACACCCGAGGCCAGCAGTTCCTCCCAGCTCATCAGCCAGTCATTATCAAGATAAGCACGCATTCCCCTTGGGTCTTCATAAATCAACTTTTTAACCAGCGGCAGACCGTCGCGCAAATCCAGGACTTTATCAGCCTGTTCCTCGTCTTCGGCAAAAATAATGCTGGCTTCGGAGTAGTCGAGCAAATAGCGCACCTCTTCGCGCACACTGGACTGGTAAACACCAATGCTGATTGCGCCAATACTCTGAGCGGCCAGCTCCATGATTGGCCACTGTGGGATGTTGTCGGCAATAACTGCCACCTTATCGCCAGGAGCAACCCCCAGCTTCAGCAGGCCCAGCGCCGCCCGGCGCACCTGCGTTTCAACCTCCCGCCAGCTCAGTTCGTTCCAGATGCCAAAGTCCTTTTCACGCATCGCCACCTGCTCGGGCGTGGCCGCAGCGCGTTTTAGGAGTAGCTGCGGCATGGTCAGTTTAAGCATCTCGGCGTTAGCGGGATAGCTCGCCATTAAAGCACCGCCTCCTCGCCGACATAGGCCTCGATCACCGCCGGATTTTGTGCCACCAACTCCGGTGGGCCACCGGCAATACGCTGGCCAAAATCCAGCACATAGACCTGATCACTAATGTCCATCACCACCCCTAGGTCGTGTTCAATCAGCACCACGGTGGTGCCCCGCTCCGCTTTGATGTCGAGAATAAAGCGCACGATATCTTCTTTTTCGCCCAGCGTCATGCCTGCCATGGGCTCATCTAATAAAAGCAAACGAGGGCCTAAAGTAAGTGCTCGAGCCATTTCCACACGCTTGCGCACCCCATAGGCCAACTCGCCGACTACCGCCTTGCGCACCGGCTCGAGCTCCATAAAATCAATAATTTGCTCGACGTATTCGCGGTTTTTTATTTCCTGTTTTTGGCTGCGGCCATAAAATAACAGCGCTTCCCAAAAGCTATATTTTAGGTGGCTGTGACGAGCCAACATCAGGTTATCGAGTACCGAAAGACCCGAGAAAAGCTCAATGTTCTGAAAAGCTCGAGCCACCCCCAGCTTGGAAATCTGGTGCGGGCTGGCCCCAACCAGCTCATGACCTTCAAATTTAATGCTGCCGCTATTAGCGCGATAAAAACCGGATATGCAGTTAAGCAGACTGGTCTTGCCTGCTCCGTTTGGACCAATAATCGACGTAATACTGCCGGGCTCAATTTCGAGCGAAACATTACTGAGGGCATTTAAGCCGCCAAAAGAAAGAGTTAAATCTGTTACGACTAGCTGAGGGGGCACGCCAGAGTACACCTTTCCTCGCGCTTGCTATTAAACTTTAGATGTTTGCAAGTATATCAAGCCGCTTAAAAACAATGTCAACGATTATGCGTCTCAGTACAAAGAAGTTGGTGGTTGGTAGTTGGAAGTTTGTGGTAGGTGGTTTGTGGTAAGTGGGAAAAACATTTCTATAAAGTCCCTCACCGAGTTCTTTTTGAGCGTTAGTGCTTAAGAGTTGAAAAATTCCCATTGCCTGACTTTGCCACCTCTGGAGAACCCCTGGTTTCTACCTCCTACCAACTACTTCCCACTTACTTTTTACTTTCCCCTCAACACCTGCCCAAATTCCTGGCTAAAATTATGTACCGGGTTCAAAGACGAGAGTTTATCCACAACGCAGCGAGAAATGATTTGTTAAACTGTGCCCGATGTCTCGCTTTCGTATCCCCCTCATACTAATACCGGCCTTATTATTTTCCGTCGCTCTTGCCCAAGAAATTGTGGTCAAACCCGGGGATACACTCTGGGATTTAGCGCAGCGCTACGACACCAGCATTGAAGCTATTATGACAACCAACGGGCTAAGCAGCAGTGATCTGGTTCCCGGCGACACGCTAAGGCTACCCAGCGGGTCCGACACGCAACCCCAGACCTACAGCGTCCAGGCAGGCGACACGCTTTATGACATAGCGGTCGCCTTTAATATTTCTGTTGACGACTTAATTGCCTTTAACAATCTTGATGGCTCCTTGATTCGTGTTGGACAAGTGCTGCAACTTAGCCCCAGTGCTACAGTTCCAGAACCCGAACCTTTAGTCGTCACCATTGCAAAGGGTGACACCCTCTGGGCCTTGGCGCAAAAATATGATGTCACGCTCGAAGCGCTAAATGAAACCAACCAATTAAACCGCTCGAGCATCCTAAGACCGGGTGATAACATCACCATCCCCGGACGCTATGCCGGTAATACGGTCAATGTCGGGGGGGCCGCGCCGGAAATGGTTACCGTTAGTAAAGGTGACTCACTCTGGCAAATCGCGCAACGCTACAACACCTCGGTATCCGTGTTGATGGCCGCTAACAATCTGCGAAGCACCACCATCAAAACCGGCCAAAGCTTGCGCATCGTGCCCTCGGCGGAACTTTCCCCGGCGGCGGCTGTTAACGTACCGCAACCGATGCTTGACGGCTACACCGGAATGGTCTGGCCCATTCGCGGCGTCATCACTTCGCGCTTTGGTTATCGTCAACTGGCCATTACCAATACAAACTTCCACACCGGCTTAGACATCGACGGCGAAACGGGCGACCCCATCGTCGCCGCCATGCCCGGTGTAGTTACCTTTAGCGGCTGGAACGGCGGCTATGGTCAGCAGGTTAAGATTACTGCGGGCAATATCGAATACCGCTATTCTCATACTTCGGAGTTGCTCGTCAATGTTGGGGATACCATCGAAGCAGGGCAAGTAGTGGCTTTGGTCGGCTCAACCGGCAAGAGCACCGGTTCTCACTTAGATTTCGAAATCCGCATTGATGGCAAACCTATCGACCCCTTGCCCGTTTTGCAGCAATACGCTAAATACGCTAGCCCGGACTACGCCTCTACCCCTTAGCTTTACTCTGAATGAGGGTTGCAATCTCTTGTTACCACACAGAGACGTGAATTCTGCTCGTACCACATACGCCCCACCACGGCCAGTTGTAATTGTCGCCTTAAGTTGATGGCTTATACCGGTATTGTCTTGAAATCGTCCAGAATCAGTACTAACTGAAATTGGTACCAGCAGGGCAGTTTTCCCAGTTTAGCTCCTGGCTCGGCAACGCGGCGGTTTGGCGCAAAATCGAGAGATTTCTTACCGAGCAAAGTCTGGGGGCAAGTTAGCATCAGTCAGACTGGAGATTTATCGTGCATTTAGTCGTCATCGGGGATATTCATGCGCAGGCAGACAAATTCTGGCTCATGATGCAAGAAGCAGGCCTCTGCGATAACAACCGCCAACCCAGCGAACTCATGCGCGATGATAATACCCGGCTGGTCCTCTTAGGTGATCTGGTTCATGCCAAAAGCCGACAACGCTACTCAGAACTTATCAGGGTACACCGCTACGACGAATACAACCCCAAACACATCGCCAAAGCCGAAAAGGCCCAGGTCACCTTCTTAAAAGACGTCAAGCGCTTTTGTGATGAGCTGCCAAAAGAGCAGATCACTATTCTGATGGGGAATCATGACTTTAATACCATCTCGCCCGAACAAGGCCCACTACGCACCGATGACGTATCGCATCTCGAATGGAAAGAGGGTTATGGTGGCGAACTCTGTGCCGACTTGCGCGAGTGGATAAGCAGTTGGCCCTATGAGCTGGTTATTGACGACATTCACTTAGCACACGTAGGCCCCCTGGCCGAACACAACCGCTACGACAATGATTTTTATCTGGATAACCGCCGCCGCTGGATCTATGAAGAAACCGACTATCTCGCGCAGACCCCTTACCGCTTAGGCATATACGGTCACACGCCCGTGCGTGGCGGAGTCAACATCACTTCGCAGGGCCGGGCCATTTTGCTCGATACCAACGGCCACAGAAACGAATATAGCTGGCTGGAAATTGATACGGGGTCGGAGCAGTATCACCTAAAGATGCACGGCTTGTTTTTCGACGAAATCATCCAGCGCTAAAAACCCAGACCCACATTGTTTTTTTCCAGCGCCCGCTCCGCACGATAGCTCGAGCGCACCAGCGGCCCGGAAACTACTTCTAGAAAGCCTTTGGCCAAGCCCCAGTCACGGTATTTCTTAAAATCCTCGGGCGGCACATAGCGCTGCACCGGCAAATGGTTTGCAGTGGGGCGCAGGTACTGTCCAAAGGTCACGATATCAACCCCTATAGTCCGCAGGTCATCCAGGGTTTCGTCAATTTCCTCTTCGGTTTCGCCCAGGCCCAGCATCACACTGGTTTTGGTGAGGATATCCGGGCGAGACTTTTTAGCATAGGCCAGCACCTTGAGCGTTTGTTCGTAGCTGGCTCTAGGGTCACGCACCGGGTGAGTCAATCTTTTTACCGTCTCTAGATTTTGCGCGTAAACCGCAATGCCGGAGTCAAGCACCAGTTGCACATGCTCGGTATTGCCCTGAAAGTCCGGGGTGAGGGCTTCTATTGCCGTTTGGGGATTGACTCTTGTTATTTCCCGTATTACGCGGGCGTAGTGACCGGCGCCGCCATCAGGCAAATCATCGCGGTCAACAGAAGTGAGCACCAAGTATTTTAGCCCCATCAGCTTTACCGACTCGGCGGCAAGTCTGGGTTCCTCAGGGTCTAAACGCCCCCGAGGATTGCCGGTGTCTACCGCACAAAAGCGGCAGGCCCGGGTACATACCGAACCCATCAGCATGATCGTGGCAGTACCAGCGCTCCAGCACTCGCCGATATTGGGGCAAATGGCTTCTTCGCACACCGTACTGAGGCTGTGTTCGCGAACGGTGTGCCGCAGTTCCTGATATTTTTCGCCACTGGGCAACCTGACTTTGAGCCACTCGGGTTTGCGCTCCCGGGGAACATTGGCGGCCTGTTTGCGGTAAATGCCATTTTTGACGACTTTGCCGTTCTTATCAATCATGCCGTGACCTCAAGTTCTGTGGCAAATACCCGCTTAAAAGCCGCTATCACTTTGGGCTTTAGCTCGGCTAAGCTCATTTCTTGGCCTAAAAGCTTAGATAAACTCGTTACGCCTTTGCCAAGCAAACCGCAAGGAACGATGTAGTTAAAGTGTTCAAGATTGGTATGCACATTCAGGGCAAAACCATGGAAGGAAACGTCGCGTTTGACCGCCACACCAATGGCCACCACCTTGTCGTTGCCCACCCAGACGCCCGCGTAGCCTTCGCTGCCCACGCTCGTTATGCCATAGTCAGCTAAAACCTCAATCATGACTTGCTCGAGCATCCGCAGATAGTCCCGCACCTTGCGGCCCACCCGAAAGATGGGATAGCCGACGAGTTGCCCCGGGCCGTGATAGGTCACGTCACCACCACGTTCGATGTCATAGAGCGAAAAACCTTGAGAGCTTAAAAAATCTTCTTTGACCAGGAGGTTTTCACGTCCTCCCTTTTTGCCAAAGGTAATGACAGGCGGATGTTCTACCAGCAGCAGCGTTGGCGGGCTGTCCCCGCGAACAACCGCCGCGTGAGTTTCAAGTTGTACGTCCCAGGCTTTACGATAATCCATATAGCCTAGGTCGCGTACGATAAAGGGTTCTGTCACGCTGTCATCATAGCAAAGGCCAGAATTTATTTAAGCAAGCAGGACTGCAAGTAGAGCTTTAACTTAGGGAGTTTCCTCGCTCAGGCGGTATATCGTCCCGCTGGCGTAATCCGCCACATAAATTTCCCCGGCTTCGTCTTCTCCAAAAGTGCTTATGCGCAAGCTGGTATCCATTAGCAACTGCGAAGACCAGCTACCATCTGCATTTTGTATAGCGCCCCAGAGTTGACCGCCGCAATAATCACCATAGATGTATTGGCCCGCAAGCTCGTTTATTGCGCCTCGGTAGCGGTAACCTCCTGTCACAGCGCAACCTAGATTCGTAGGATATTCAATTATGGGTAAAACCAGGCTGCCGTCATTGCAATTTTCAGAGGGGTTAAAGCAATTTCCTCCCTCCATCCTGCGCCAGCCATAATTTTCACCGCCTGAACCGCTAGCTTCTTGCCAATTTATCTCTTCTAATGAGTTTTGCCCTACATCAGAAATAAAGAGGTCACCCGTGGCGCGGTCAAAGCTAAAACGCCAGGGGTTTCTAAGGCCATAAGTCCAAATTTCCGGACGCGTCTCATTTTGACCTACAAAGGGGTTGTCGGCTGGAATGGCGTAAGGCTCGCCATTATCGACGTCAATGCGCAAAATCTTGCCCAGCAAATTGTTAAGGTTCTGGCTGTTGTCCTGTGGATCACCACCCGAACCGCCATCACCGGTGGCGATATAAAGATAGCCGTCCGGGCCAAAGGCCAACTGTCCGCCGTTGTGGTTGCCAAATGGCTGCGAGAAAGTCATTAAGATTTTTAGCGAATCAGGCTCAGCACGCCCAGGCGAGGAAATCTTGAAGCGGGCAATCACTGTCTCTAGACCCTGTTGCTCACGTGTGTAATTGACATAAAAGAAGCCGTTTTCGGCGTAGTTAGGATGAAAGGCAATGCCTAGCAAACCCCGCTCGCCACCCGAACGAACCAGCGTACGGATGTCTAAAAACGGTTGGTCTAAAAGTTTGCCGTCTTCAATAATCTTTATTTGTCCCTGCTGCTCGAGCACAAAAAGCCGGTTGGAACCATCCCCAGCCGTAGCAATAGCCACCGGCTGCTCTAAACCCGAGGCAACAGGCGTCAGTTCTAGGGCAAAGGCCGTTGCGCAAGCGCTCAAAAGCAGCAGTGCAAAAAGACTCGGTAACAATGCAAATCTACGATTAACCTTCAGTATCGCTCTCACCTAAACCTCCCTTGGATTCAGATGATTTTAGACCCTCTGCTCTTAAAAAACAGTGAGCGGAGGCTCAAGCTCAAAAACTAAAGTCGGTAAGAATGCTGCCATCAGGCTCGAGTTTAGGCAGTGGTCTACCTTGTTTTTGCAGCATTTCGGCCTGACGGGGATAAAGCCACAAGAACGCCTGCCGCTCCATCTCTTCTTCGGCTAAGCGGGGGCTGTCATACATAGTGGCAGCCCGGCGCTGGCGTTGGGCCTCAAACAAAATCACCGCCGTAGCCACCGAAACATTTAGCGACTGCACCATACCCAACATAGGAATGATGATGTGTTTATCGGCCTGCTCAGCCGCTTGTAAAGACACGCCGTCTTTTTCGTTACCCAATAAAATACAAGTCGGTTTGGTGTAGTCCACATCGCGATAATCCACGGCTTGTTCAGAAAAGTGCGCCGCAAAAATTTGCATCTTGTCTTTCCTTAGCTCAGCGCAGGTGTCCGGTAGCGACTCATGAACTTCAAGCCGCACCCATTTATCGGCACTGGCACTGGTGGCGTTGTAAGTCGGCACTCCGCCGGTGGGGTTTACGGCGTGAATCGTGCCAATTCCCACGGCGTCACAAGAGCGAATCATCGCAGAGAGATTGTGCGGTTTATAAACATTTTCGGCTAAGACGGTTAAATCCGGCTGGCGTTTGCGCAATACACGCATTATTTTTTGATAGCGCTCGGTCGTCACGCTCTTAATCATACTTCTCCGAGCTTGGCGAGCGAGTTGCCGGGCACTCGGCCCTTGACACCCCCTTTATCAAGGAAGTATCATCCCTGTTGCGTCTTAAGCCGAGGTGGCGGAATTGGTAGACGCGCTAGCTTGAGGGGCTAGTAACCGTTTAGGTTGTGTGGGTTCAAGTCCCATCCTCGGCACCAGCTAAAAGCCAGCTCACGGGCTGGCTTTTTACTTTGCAGTCTGAGATGATGAATCATGACTGGTATTATTCCTCCTCTACCCACCCCTTTTAACAAAAGCGGCGAGCTAGACCTTGTCGCCCTTAAAGAGCTCATTGCGGCACTTTTGCCGGATGTCGATGGGTTTTTGCTGCTGGGCAGCAACGGGGAAGCCGTTTTTCTTGACGAGGAAGAGCGGAAAACCGTGCTAGAAGCGGCTCGAGCCGTCATTCCAGCAGATAAAATCATGCTGGTCGGTACCGGCGGCGAGTCCACGCGGCTCGTGCAGGACAGAAACGAGCTAGCTGTCCAAATTGGTGCTGACTATGCTTTAGTCTTGCCGCCACACTACTATCAGGGGCAAATGAACCATACTGCGCTGCTGCGTCACTATCAGACACTGGCCGAACAAAGCGCCCTTGCTTTGCTGCTTTACAACATGCCCGCCGCCACTACGCTCAGTCTTTCTCCCGAACTCGTTGCCAAACTCGCTAAGCACGATAATATTGCCGGGCTTAAGGATTCGAGCGGCAATATCGGCAATCTGACCGAGATCATGCGCTTAAAGGCCAGTGATTTTACGGTGATGACCGGCAACGCCCCCACCTTGCTACCCGCCTTGTCGCTGGGTATCAGCGGCGGTATTTTAGCTGTTGCCAACGTCGCACCTAAGATTTATAAAAATATCATCGAGCATTTCCAACGTGGAGAAATTGAGCAGGCCAGGTCTAGCTTGCTAAAGTTCAACCCCTTGGCGCTGGCGGTAACCAAACAGCACGGCGTACCCGGCCTAAAGGCCGTATTAAGGCTGCAGGGTTTGCCCGGAGGTTATCCTAGGGCGCCACTACAAGACTTAGCACCGGAGCAAAAACAGGATTTGCAGAATTTGCTTACCGACTTAGGTATTGGCTGAGCGCAATCTAAAGAGCAGCCAAGCAGCCAGTAAATTGCTATTTTCTATGTCACCAGCGCGAATCAGGCTATCAAGCTCCGTGACGCCAAGCCACCGTGTCATGATAAATTCCTCGGGTTCCGGCTTGGCCGGACGCCGTTCAAAGTCACGGGCTAAAAACACATGACAGCGCATGGCCGTGCGTCTGGGGTTGGGTAAGTAGTCACCTAAGGGCTCGAGCCCCAAAGGGTAAAGACCGACCTCTTCGACCAGTTCACGGCTGGCAGCCTGCTCCGGGGACTCCCCCGCATCGATCACACCACCCGGAAACTCATGCACCATCCGTCCGGGCGGATGATTGTATTGCCGCACCAAGAGCACACGCTCCTGATTGTCCACACAGATTACCGTTACAAAATCTCGCAGGTTTTCAAAACGCAACCAGGTTGTCTCCTGGCCCGAAGGCAACAAAACAGTATCTTCAGTTAAGGTAATGCGTGGATGCTCAAACAGGGTGCGACGGTTTTGCAAAGCCCAGGGCTGCTTTTTTTTGTTCATAGCTAAGGCATTGTAACGCTATATAGCAAATCTGCGAGCCAGGATGATCATCCTGGCTCGCAGTAAAAAACCAGTAACCTATTTCCTTACAAAGAGCTTAACCGTCAGCGCCGGTACCGTCACTTCTTTACCATCACGCAGCAAACCTCCGCGATCAGTGCGCCGCCATTCACCCATCGGCATCTTCACGTTAAGGTCTGCCAGACCATTATTGGCCAGTATCAGTACTTCGCCCTCAGAATTTGGCTCACCGCGATAATAGGCCAGAAGGTTGTCACCACCAGCAAAACCCCGATAAGTGGCGCTCCTTAATGCGGGATAAGCTTCGCGCAGGGCCGCAAGGTCACGATAGTGCGCTTGCAGCTCAGCGCTACACTGCTCCCACTGGATGGGATAACGGTGTAAGTCCTGGGTACCTTCGCGTTCTTTCTCGCCCAGAAAACCGCATTCATCGCCCTGAAAAGTCGAAGGTGTCCCCGGCAGAGTATAGAGCAGCGTGCTGGCTAGTTTGAGGCGCTCTACAGCTTCCGGCTCAGGCGTTTCACCCCAAATGCCTCCCCCTAAATCAGTTAGGATGCGTGCCGTGTCATGGCTGCCGATTAAATTAAAGCCCATAGCGGCGACGTTTTCGCCATACTGTGCGTAATAGCGGTTCATATCGGCCAGCGCCCGGCCACCAGTGGCAAAGGGAGTATCGCCACCTTTGGCATAGCGCAGAAGAATATCCCGACCAATCGCATAATTCATCAGTGAGTCAAACTCATCGCCCTGTAACCATTCGGGTGCCAGCTGCCAGATTTCTCCTACTATGAAGGCTTCTGGATTAGCTTCTTTGACTACCCGTCGCATGTCTTTAAAGAAATTATGGGCGTCTAAGACATCACCAGGAACATCAACACGCCAGCCATCAATGCCAAATTCCACCCAGTAACGGGCTACCTCCAGCATGTACTGTTTGGTTTCTGCATTTAGCATGTTTAGCTGCGGCAGGCTGCCGATACCCCACCAGGCCTCGTAAGCGCTGGGGTCACCGGCCTCAAAAGGCCATTTTTTGATCTGATACCAATCCCAATAATCGCTATCCGGGCCTTTTTCAACCACGTCCTGAAAAGCCCAGAAGCCTACCCCGGTATGGTTCGGCACATAATCGAGAATTATTTTCATACCACGGGCATGGGCAAGGTCGATTAAGTTGCGCAGGGTCTTTTCGGTGCCAAACTTAGGGCTCACTTTCAGATAGTCGCTGGTATCGTAGCCGTGGGCGCTACCCGACTGGAATATGGGATTGAGGTAAAGCGCCGTAACACCCAAACCCTGCAAATAATCGAGCTTCTCAATGATGCCCGCTAAGTCACCGCCAAAATACTGGTGGCAACAAAGCGAGGGGCCGGGCGGGTCGGTCCAGCCTGACAATTGTGCGCCGCCGCCATAAGGCTCGGTAAAGGTGTTGAAGTTGGCTTCGTCATCGGCTACGGCAAAGCTGTCGTTATAAGGATTGCCGTTGTTAAAGCGTTCCGGGAAAATCTGGTAAAAGACTTGCTCGCCCACCCAGTCAAGTTCAGGGAAACTCTCTGTGCCGTCAAAGACAAAGGGGGTTCCGGCGTTATCCAGTATGGCGCTCGAGCCATCCGCGCCCTGAATTTCAAAGCTGTAAGAAGTGGCATTTGCAGGCAAACTAACGCGCCAGACCTCACGATTACCCCACCAGAGCTGTTTGAGCAGCGGAAGTTCAGCACCATCACTCAAAAGTTTGATGCTCTGCACCTGATCGCGCAAAGTCTGGACGCGCAAAACCAGCTTGTCATCGGCAATGCTGCGGTAAGCCGGGTCAAGCGGGTCATGTTTGATGCGAGCTAAGTCGAGCGCCGGCACTTCACCAGCCATAGCCACCGGCTCGTCTTCGACTATACGAATGGCGTTCTGGCCATCATAGCCATCATTGATGTAGCCGTCTGCCGTGGGGTCTACCGGGCCTAAGTCTCGCCAGTTCTCCATATCTCCCGGCCACTCGCCGTTGATAAAGAACTTGTACTGATATTCACCCGGCTCGAGCTCAATCGTGACCGACCAGGAACCGTCTGCTTGCAGTTCCATCCTGGTCTCACCCCAATTGTTAAACTGCCCCCTCAAGCTGACTTTGCTCACCTCTATTTCTGCAGGTGGCCTATACACAAAAGTGACTTCTTTGGCCAGCGCACTGCTTAAAAGCAGTGACAAGATGGCGAACAGAACTACCAGGCTGCGTTTAAAAACTAACATCATCTTCCCTCCCATTGCTGCTGGCAATGACAGAATAATTTTTGATAGCCTTAAGTTAACATGCCCTGAGCTGACTGTCATCAGACATTTTTCCCGTTAAGATATCAGCCGTGACGCGCATCATTAGTTTCAACGCCAACGGTATTCGAGCCGCCTTTCGTAAGGGCTTTCAAAGCTTTTTAAGCGAGCAAGAAGCGGATATTATCTGTTTGCAAGAATTAAAAGCACATACAACAGTCATTCCTGAAATCGCATCTTATCAGCGCTTTTGGCATCCTGCTAAGCGCAAGGGCTACAGCGGTGTCGGTATCTTGAGCAAAGAAAAACCCGATGCCGTTAAGCGGGGCATGGGCATTGCCGACTACGACGAAGAAGGCCGGGTTATCCGGGCGGATTTTGGGGACGTGAGCGTGCTTAGCGTCTATGTGCCTTCGGGCTCGAGCCAAAGCAAACGGCAAATCTTCAAGATGCGCTTTTTAGAGGACTTCAAAGCGTACACCGCTAGGCTGTTAGTCGAAGACAGAGAACTGATTATTTGCGGCGACTTTAACATTGCGCATAAAAAGATTGATTTAAAGAACTGGCGTAGCAATCAAAAAACCAGCGGCTTTTTACCCGAGGAACGTGCCTGGCTTGATAACTATCTCTCGCTGGGTATGGTTGACGCCTACCGTGAACACATCGGCCCTGAAGCAGTTTCGTATTCGTGGTGGTCGCTAAGAACAGGTGCTCGAGCCCGCAATGTTGGCTGGCGCCTGGACTATCAGCTAACCACCCCCAAGCTTGCCAACGCTGTTAAGAATAGCTCTATTCCCATGGTGCCGAACCTTTCTGACCACGCTCCGGTAATCATGGATTACCGGCTATAAATCACCAAATGCCACCCCGTTTCCCGCCATTTACTAACAGGCCCCCAATTCAGGCACATAAAATACAGCACTAAGCGTCCCCCGGCAGTAGAGTTTGAGTCATGACCGCTGTCGCCAACGCCTTTCGTCACTTTCCCATCTTCAAAGAGGTCTGGCGGCTGGCCTTGCCCGTCATCCTGGCAAATTTGCTCCAGAGTCTGGTCAATGTCGTAGACGTTTTCATGGTGGGCCGCTTAGGCCCGGTCGAAATTGCTTCTATTGGCATGGCCAATGCCGTGCGTATGCTGGTCTTTGTCGGCGTCTTATCGGTTACGGCGGGTTCTATGGCTTTAGCCGCGCAAGCCAAGGGCGCCAGAGACCCGCAGAGACTTAGTTTTGTCACGCGGCAATCACTGTCGCTCACGGTCTTTTTAGCTGCCGCCTTTGCCCTGGTAGGCTGGTTTGCAGCCGAGCCGCTGCTGAGCTTTTTAAATAGCGGTGGAGAAGCTCGAGCGGTCAGCTTGGGTACCGTCTATTTGCAGTTACTGTTTTTAGGAACTATCTTTTTAATCGGCAATTTCGCCATTAACAGCTTGATGCAAGGAGCGGGAGATACTATCACGCCGCTCTATCTAAGCGGTGGCGTCAACCTATTAAACATCCTTTTTAACTACCTCTTTATTTTCGGCCCCGGCCCACTGCCCGCCTTGGGCGTCACCGGTGCTGCCCTGGGCACCATCACGGCAAGATTTATCGGGGTGGTTATCGGCATCATTATCTTTTACTCCGACAAAAACGTCATTCGCATTTTGCCAGGCAGCTACCTGCCAAACTGGCGCATGTTCTGGGACATTTTGTCCATCGGCATCCCCTCGGGCCTGCAAGGCATCGTGCGCAACAGCGCACAGATTTTGGTCTTGCGCATAGTCACTTCCACCGCTGCCGGCACCTATGGCGCGGCAGCTTTGGCTATTGGCCTGCAGGTAGAATCGCTGGCCTTTATGCCGGGCTTAGCCATCAGCATTGCCGCCACCAGTCTGGTAGGGCAAGCGCTGGGGGCCTGGCAGGTTGACGACGCCCGCAGACGGGGTAATGCCGCCTTGATTTTAGGAGCTTTGGTAATGTCCGGCATCGCCATCCCACTGTTTATCTTTGCCCCACAGCTCATCCGCCTATTTGACCCCAGCGCGCACCCGACGGTAGTCAGCGCCGGCAGTTCTTATCTGCGTATCAACGCCATGGCACAACCCATTCTGGCTTTTGCCATGGTGCTTAACGGAGCTTTACGCGGAGCTGGTGATACCCGCCCAGGACTAAACGGAACCCTTCTGGGGCGTTGGCTGGTGCTGGTACCACTTGCTTATTTTCTGGCTCTTAGACTTGGTTTAGGCGTCGAAGGTGTGTGGTGGTCGCTCTTTATCGCCACGACTATATCGGCAGTGTACGTGCTGCTGCGCTGGCGCAGTCGCAAATGGATTGATGTCGCCCTGCACAAGACCGAACTCTACCGCCGACATCTGAGCCAATTACCTGCTGAGTTGCAAAGGCAATATCTAACAGAGATACGCACCCCGCTAATGGCAGGCGAAGGAACCATAGAACATGTTGAGCAGACCGGAGTTTCGTACAAACTGGTCTCCGGGCAGGTACATATCCACTTTGAAGATCGGCATTATAAGGTAGTCGAGGGTCATGATATGCTCTTCGCCAATAACACCAGTTCTGTCAAAAGCGTAAAGCAGTCTGTCTCCGCCTATGACTAAGGTTTCGAGCTTCGTTTAAGAATGTTTATACCGCATAAGATTGATTCGTTCGCCTTAAGTAAGTGCAAAGGGGGAAGTAAAAAGTTTTTCCCACCAGCCCTCAAGCACACACTCTTCTTACTGATACGCCGATACGATGCTAATTGACAAATCCGTTATGTGTTCTTGGCCGCTTTTTAGCTCAATGACCTTCTCGTAATTAAAAGTAAACAGATATCCAAAGGATTACGGCTTGCATGATAGGCTAATTGACGTGGAACTCGACGGTGCCCTCAGACCACGCACACTGGCTGACTATGTGGGGCAGAAAAAACTCAAGGAAAAGCTGGCGGTCTACTTAGAAGCCGCCAGAAACCGTAGCGAGGCGCTGGATCATGTGCTGCTCTACGGCCCGCCGGGTCTGGGCAAGACCACTTTGGCGCACATCATCGCCTATGAGTTAGGGGTGGGCATTCGAATTACCAGCGGTCCGGCCATTGAAAAACCTGGTGATTTGGCCGCTATCTTGACCAATGCCCTAGATGAGGGTGACGTGCTTTTTATCGACGAGATTCACCGCCTGGGCCGCGTGGCCGAAGAACATCTTTATCCGGCCATGGAAGATTTCAAGATTGACATTATTCTTGGGCAAGGCCCGGCGGCACGCACCCTTCGTCTGGACTTACCTCGCTTCACTTTAATCGGCGCCACCACCCGACCTGGTTTAATCACCGGGCCGATGCGTTCCCGCTTTGGCATCATCGAACACCTCGAATACTACACAGAAGCCGAATTGGCACAAGGGGTAAACCGTGACGCGCAACTCTTAGGCTTTGGCTTAGCAGAGGAAGCAGCCTTAGAGATTGGCCGCCGCGCCAGAGGCACTATGCGCATCGCCAAACGCCTGTTGCGCCGTGTGCGTGATTATGCCGAGGTGGCCGGCGAGGAAATCATTAGTTTAGCGCGAGCCCAGGCAGCGCTCAATGAGTTGGGCACCGATGAAATGGGTCTCGATGCGCGTGACCGTGCCATTTTAGAATCACTTATCAAAAAATTTGCTGGTGGCCCGGTGGGTTTAGAGACATTAGCCACCGCCGTCAGCGAGGACAAAGCCACCTTAGAAGAAATCTATGAACCCTTTCTCATTCAAAAGGGTTTTATCAAGCGCACACCCCGGGGCCGAGTTGCCACCGAAAGGGCTTACCAGCACCTTGGCTACAGTTATACACCCCAGGCGCAAGCAGAGCTTTTTAGCGAGTTAGAAGACACGTTAAATGGTTCTTGATAAGTTAACTATTTTCTTAATGCTTTTGGTAAAGCAAGTTTAGCGGAGCTTTTCGACATGATTGAAGGCAGCCTTCGTGACGCCCCCTTAGCGGACGTATTTCAGATTATCGTCAGCGGCCAAAAGTCCGGCGTGCTTACGGTGATTAAAGACGAGGCTCGAGCTCGTGTTTACTTTGAACTTGGCCGCGTGCAATTTGCTCACATCACCCCCGGTATCCATCTCGGCGAAATCTTAGTGCGTTTAGACCTTCTTACCACGCACGAAGTTCAAAAAATCCTCTTAAAACAATCTTCTGAAAACGCCGGTACACCACTAGGGCTTGCCGCCGTGGACATGGGTTTTTTAAATGAAGACGGCCTAAGACGCGCCTTAGAGACTCAGGTTTTAGAGGTTTTAACCGAGTTGATGCTGTGGCCTAGTGGCAGTTTTCATTTTGCTGAACGCTCCGTCTCAGCCTCGCAAGTGCCCACCGAGCATACGCTCGACGCCATGGCGCTATTGCTGGAAATTGCCAAACGCATCAACGAATGGGAACAAGGCAGTGTAGAAGCGCAGACCATCTTCCGCAAATCTGGAGACCCCACTCGCATCACCCTGCCCAAGGGCAGTTGGGACGTGCTGGCTTATGTCGATGGCAAGCGTCGCGCCGCCAGTATTGCCGCTGAACTCGATCTGCCCGAACGCCAGGTCTATCGCATCCTTTATGAACTCCAGGAGCGTAACGTCATCGAAGCTCTGCCCTTTCACATAGACGACCCACTGGTGCTGGTAATCTCGCCTAGCAGCGCCCTTCAGCGACTGATTCGCTTGGCTTTGCAACGTGCCAAACTCAGCTCTTATATGGCTCAGAATTTTGAAGTCGGCATGCAGTTTGTCATGCAGCAGCATCCAAAAGCCATTGTGGTTGACGATGATAACGGCAATGCCTGGAACTTTGTAAGAGAGCTTCGCAAGCTACCCGGGCAAGGACATCTGCCCGTTTTGCTGCTTAGCAATGAAGAGCCTTCCCAGGGCTTCTTTGGTCGCATGAGGCGTCCTAAAGCCAATGTTTTGCGCAAACCCTTTCACGAGATTGATTTTCAGCAGTTGATCACGCAAATGCTGGGGCGTTCACTGACTTAATGGCGACGTTGCGTCCCAAATTTGCCTCGCGGTTTATGACGTCTTACAACGCTTCCTATTTGACAACCTCTGCTTGGTCACTGGATTTTGCGTATTACCAGTTAGTAGGTAGTAAGTGGTTTGTGGTAGGTAGGAAAAGCGTTTTTAGAAAACATTCCCACAAAGTTAGGTGTGGGGGCTTAGGCCAATTTTGTTAGTAGTTGGTGGTTTGTGGTAAGTGGGAAAAACATTTCTATAAAGTCCCTCACCGAGTTCTTTTTGAACGTTAGTGCTTAAGAGCTGACAAATTCCAATGGCCTGATTCTCGCCAGAGCTGGAAAACCCCACTTTCCTCTTTTTACTTTCCTCTTTTTACTGTTTCTTTACTTTCTACTTTCCGCTTTTTACTTTCCACTCAATTCCCTGTTCTCAACTAAGTACAAACCTTTTTCGGGACAAACGTTTGTCGCGAAGATAAGCTGATTTTGCTAAACTGCATTTACAGTTTTTATTGATTTGCTAGCTCTAATGCCGTCGGTACATCATCATTCATTAGGGCTGAGCACAAGGACAAACAGGAGATTTGTCAGGAGACTCTAAGAGCTCGAGCACAAGGGGGTGAACCGGTAATTTAGCAAGCCATAACGATATAACCTGCCTTGATCCAAAATATAAGGAGCGTCCATGAAAATGATGCGTCTAACAGTAATTCTCGCAATGCTACTTAACTTCGGTATGGTGTTTGCGCAAGAAGCTGAGAATGTCACCATCTCCATCATGGTTGGTGCTTCCAGCGGTGTGGACACTGTTCGCCAGGCCGCGCAACAATATATGGAGCAAAACCCCGGAGTAACCATTGGGGTATCGGAGGGTTCTGAAAGAACCGATGATCTCCTGGCGGAGTATTCGCTGTTTTTCGACAGACAATCCGGGCCGGACATCATACAACTTGACGTCATCTGGCCTGGCGACTTAGCCGCTTTTATGCTTGACCTTAATGATTACGGCGCCGAAGAAGTGATAGAAGCTCATTTCCCGGCAATCATTGACAGCTATACCGTTGACGGCAAACTGCTGGCCATGCCCTGGTTTACCGATGCCGGTTTGCTTTACTACCGCAGCGACCTCCTGGAAAAATACGGCTTTGATGGCCCGCCTGCCACCTGGGATGAACTCGAAGCCATGGCTACGGCCATTCAGGAAGGCGAACGCGCTGATAATCCTGATTTCTGGGGCTTTGTCTTCCAGGGGCGCGCCTATGAAGGGCTCACCGTGAACGCGCTTGAATGGATTGCCTCAAATGACGGTGGTACCATCATAAGCCCGGAGGGCGCTATTACCATCAACAACGACAACGCCGCCGAAATGCTCACACGAGCCGCTAACTGGATCGACAACATCAGCCCGGAGGCGGTCGTTGGTTTTGCCGAAGAAGAGTCGCGTAATTTCTGGCAAGCTGGCAGAGCCGCTTTTATGCGCAATTGGCCCTATGTCTATTCTTTAGCCAATGCCGAGGGCAGCCCGGTTGCCGGCAAGTTTGCTATAGCACCCTTACCAGCAGGCCCGCTGGGGCAATCTGTGGCTGGCTTGGGCGGTTGGGGCCTGGGTATACCCAGCTATAGTCAAAATCCTGAGCTTGCCGCAGATTTCGTTTTCTTTTTGACCTCGCCAGAAATGCAGAAATTGCGTGCCACAGAGAGCAGCTTCGCACCTACTGTGCAAAATCTCTATCAGGATGCCGAAGTGCTGGCCGCCAATCCTTTCTATAATGACCTGCGCGAAATCTTAAACAGCACGGTTGCACGCCCCTCGGATATCAGTTCGGCGTCAAGTTATCGCTTTATCTCAATCGCCTTTTTCCAGGCTGTCCACAGCGTCTTAACCGGCGAGAGAACCGCTGAGGAAGCCTTAGAGATTTTAGAGTCTGATTTGGAGGTGATTACCGGCCTGCCCATAGCTTCGCCCTAGAGAGAAAGTGGTTAGTGGAAAGTAAAAGGCGGAAAGTGGAAAGTGGTTGGTAGGGGGTAGAAACTAGAGATTCTCTGGCGATGGCAAAATCAGGCAACGAGAATTTGTCAATGGATCGCTAATCAAAAGGGCTCAGCGGGGAAACTTTTCAGAAATGCCATTCCTACCTACCACTCACCACAAACTACCTACTACCAACCACCTATTACTCACTTCTTTACGCAATTTGAGGTACGTCTTGAGGGACATCGTCGAAATGTCAATGGTTAGTGATTTAGTAATTAGAGCTTGTGTACTTAGAAGGTAAAACGCCGGAACGGGACAAAATGCCTTGCACAAGCCAATCTTGGGCTGTTATAGTCTTAGCGATCAAAACGGCCGTGGCAAAAGTTGAGGTCACGAGCATAGTAAAACTATTCCCAGGCTCGCACATCAGCCATGTGGTGACCCAGCGTACGATGCGGTCGATTTGACAGGTTTATTGCCTTTTGGAAAGGGGTAGAACATGAAGAAGATCCTATTTTCGTTGGCTATGGTACTTGCCCTGGGTACAGTAGCCCTCGCCCAAACCGTAACGGTAGCCGCCGGTGCCGTCGGTCAAGAGCTCGAGCTCATCAAGGCCGCCGCACAACGCTACATGGATGCCAATCCTGGCGTGACGGTTAACGTCCTGGAAACGCCCGACCTTGCTACTGACCGCCTGGGCCTGTATCTGCAGTTCTTCGAAGCGCAGTCCTCAGAAATCGACGTTTATCAGATCGATGTCATCTGGCCCGGCGATTTAGCCGAGCACTTAGTTGACCTCTATCAGTTCCCAGGTTTTGCAGAAGCCGCTCAAGAGCACTTCCCTGCTATCGTCGAAAACAACACGGTTGATGGCCAGCTCCTAGCCATTCCCTGGTTTACCGATGCCGGTTTGCTTTACTACCGCACGGATCTCCTGGAAAAATACGGCTTTGATGGCCCGCCTGCCACCTGGGATGAACTCGAAGACATGGCTATGACCATCCAGGAAGGCGAACGCGCCACCAACCCTGACTTCTGGGGTTATGTCTGGCAAGGCAACTCCTATGAAGGTCTCACCTGTGACGGCATCGAATGGGTCGCCTCTAACAACGGTGGTTCGATCATCAGCCCCGATGGTGTTATTACCATCAACAACCCCAACGCCATTGAAATCATCGACCAGGCCGCCAGCTGGGTCGGCACCATCTCGCCCGGTGGCGTGACTGGTTTCGGTGAAGAAGATGCCCGCAACCTCTGGCAATCCGGCAACTCCGCCTTTATGCGCAACTGGCCCTATGCCTTTAGTTTAGGCAACAGCGAAGGCAGTGCCGTAGCCGGTCTGTTTGATGTTGCTCCTCTGCCTGCTGGCAAAGGCAGCCCCGCCGCCTGCTTGGGGGGCTGGCAGTTGGCCGTTTCCAAGTACAGTGAAAATCCCGATGTCGCCGCCGATGTAGCGCTCTTCTTGGCTTCTTATGATGAGCAGAAAATTCGCGCCATTCAAGGCAGCTTAAACCCCACCATCATGGCCTTATATGAAGACCCTGATGTTTTAGAAGCTGCTCCTTTCTTCGGCAGTCTCTATGACGTGTTCACCGGTGCACAACCGCGCCCCTCGACCGTTACTGCTCCTAACTATGCCCAGGTTTCAAGAGCCTTTTTTACCGCCGTTCACGATGTGCTGACCGGCCAACAGGATGCCGAAACCGCCATGGCGTTGCTCGAGCTTGACTTAGAAGCAATCACCGGCTTCCCCACTGGCGCTCCTTAATCGGTGGTCTGACTAAGCATTTGTTAGTTTTAACCGGGCTGGGTTCTCACCTGGTCCGGTTTTTTCTAAAGGCTTGTGTTTAGGCACGGCAATTCAATAAACTAATACCAGGTTCTTTTCTGGGAGGTAACCTGTGGCGCAAACGCAAAGGCAAACCGCTCTGACCACCACGAAACCGCGAGCCATGTCTGAACTGGCTAGGCGTGAAGAGCGCACTGCGCTGTGGCTCCTATTACCGTCGTTCGTTATTATCTTGCTAATTGCTATCTATCCTTTAGGGCAAGTTTTCTATTCGAGTTTTACCAGTGCCAGATTTGCCAGCTCTGAACCCACTCGCTTTATCGGGTTTGAGAACTATCGCAATCTCTTAAGCATGACTATCCGCCAACTTCCACCCAAGTTAGATGAACAGGGCAATCCCGTCATAACGGATGGGGAGCGTCAATATGAAACCTGGGTACGCATTTTACCTCGCCAGCCGCGTCGTTACAGCAGCGTCAACGAATTCAATTTCTTTGGTCGACGCTATGTGCTGGGGGCAACCAATGCCGAGTTCATCACGGCCATCTGGGATACCGTCGTATTTTCGGTGGTTTCAGTCGTGCTGGAAACAATTTTTGGTCTAATCATCGCCCTGACTTTGGCTACAAAATTTATTGGACGTGGCGTTATGAGAGCCGCCATGCTGGTTCCCTGGGCTATCATCACCGTGGTCTCGGCAAGAATCTGGGAGTGGATTCTCGCCCCAACCCGTCTGGGCTTTATGAATACGTTTTTGTCTGATATCGGTATTGGAGATGGTAATATCGGCTTTTTCACCAACTCAAGCCTGCAGCTACCCAGCATGATTACCATGGACGTCTGGAAAACCACACCGTTTATGGCCCTGCTGCTTTTAGCAGGATTGGCCACTATACCCAAAGAACTTTATGAAGCTGCCGAAGTCGATGGAGCCTCTAAAATACGTCAGTTTTTCTCTGTCACGCTGCCACTACTGGCACCCACGCTGGCAGTCGCACTGATCTTTAGAACGCTCGATGCCCTAAGAGTTTTTGATGTCTTTCAGGTCGTCCTCGGCAGTCAACGTTATTCAATGGCCAGCTTTGCCCAGGACATGCTCATTGCCAACCGTGATGTCGGTCTGTCATCTGCTGCCAGCGTGGTAATTTTTGTCCTCATATTCGCCTTTGCCATTTTCTACATCCGAGTTTTGGGGGTGGATTCCGAATGAATAAAAAAACCCGCTTGGTCTTGGGGCAAGTTTTCTTTTGGTTGCTCATTACCCTCATCTTCATTTATCTGATGTTCCCGTTCTACTGGGCCACGGTTTCGGCCCTTAAGACAGAGCAAGAACTAATCCAAACTCCGACAAGTTACTTTCCTAAGGAATTAAGCTTACAGAATTTTGCTGCGGTTTTCCGTAACGACAGCTTTCTCCGTGGTCTTTTAAACAGCACCATTGTAGCTCTAAGTGTAACGGTATTAAGCCTCCTTATCGGCTCGTTTGCCGGCTACGCTCTGGGCAAGATGCGCTTTAGGGGTAAGTCTCCTTCTATGTATCTCATCCTGGCCATGACCATGTTCCCACAAATTGCGGTTTTAGCCGGTCTCTATGCGGTAATTCGCACCCTCAACCTGCCAGCTATTCCCAGCATGATTCTTTCTTATATGATCTTTACGCTGCCCTTTACCGTTTGGGTGCTAACGGCTTTCTTTAAAGGATTGCCGGTATCGCTTTTGCAAGCCGCCCAGGTAGATGGTGCGGACATGATGCAAACCTTCTGGCAAATCTTGTTACCACTCACCGCACCGGCTTTGGTTACTACCGGTCTCCTGGCCTTTATCCAGGCCTGGAACGAGTATCTTTTCGCCCTGACTTTTACTTCGATTGAACCTACCGCCCGCACCGTTCCTGTCGCCATGGCGCTATTTTCTGGCGAGATTGCCCGACAAGAGCCGGTCGGTGAAATCATGGCTGCTGCCATTGTCGTTACCATCCCCCTAGTGGTGTTGGTGCTAATTTTCCAAAATCGCATTGTAGACGGTCTTACTGCTGGTGCCGTCAAGGGTTAATTCAAAGCACATTATGAATTGGGCAGACTTGCTGTCTGCCCAATTTTGATGCTCAGCAAATTAAGAGTTTTTCAGTGTCAAAAGCCTTATTGCTCTCGTCCAAGATATGAATAGGGCAAAATGTCAACAGAACTGGTTATATTTAAATCTCAGGAGCATGTAAAAGTGACACAAACTTACGCTTGGTGGCAAACAGGCATCATCTATCAAATCTATCCGCGTTCCTATCAAGACAGTAACCGCGATGGCATTGGCGATTTATCCGGCATTATTAAGCGGCTCGATTACATAAAAAGCTTAGGGGTTAAAGCGGTTTGGCTAAGCCCCATCTACCCTTCACCCATGCATGACTTTGGCTATGATGTGGCCGACTATTGTGATATTCATCCGCTATTTGGCAACATGGCTGACTTTGACCAGTTACTCTCTGAGATGCATGGGCGCGATCTTAAGCTCATCATCGACTTGGTGCCCAACCACAGCAGTGACGAGCACCCCTGGTTTATAGAAAGCCGCAGCAGCAAAGACAACCCTAAACGTAACTGGTATATCTGGCGCGACCCCGCCCCAGATGGCGGGCTACCCAATAACTGGCTTAGTCATTTTGGCGGCCCCGCCTGGACCTTTGATAAGGCCAGCGGGCAATACTATTTGCATCAATTTGTCACCCAGCAGCCCGAGCTTAACTACCGCAATCCCGAGGTCTTAGAGGCCATGAAAAATGTAATGCGCTTCTGGCTGGACAAGGGTGTGGACGGTTTTAGGGTCGATGTGATCTGGCTGATGTCAAAAGACGAGCAGCTCCGCGATGAACCCAAGAACCCTGATTGGGACGGTGTTAATCCCTTTGGCAGCCTGCAGCATATTTACACGCAGAATCTAGCAGGCGTACACGATCTGATTCGGGAGATGCGCAAAGTACTTGACAGCTATGACCAGCGCATGATGGTCGGTGAGATTTATCTGCCCACCAAAGAGTTAGTTACCTACTACGGTAAAAATTCCGACGAGTGCCATCTACCCTTTAACTTCCAGCTCATCAATTTAGCCTGGAGTGCTTCAAACGTCTGTGAAGCCGTCGATTCTTACGAGGCCAGTCTGCCCCAGGGTGCCTGGCCCAACTGGGTGCTGGGTAACCACGATCAGCACAGGGTAGCCACTCGTATCGGTCTAGCCCAGGCGAGAGTCGCCAACATGCTCCTGCTGACCCTGCGCGGCACGCCCACTACTTATTACGGTGAAGAAATAGGCATGGTAGACGTTCCAATTCCTCTAGATAAAGTGCAAGACCCTCCGGCAGTGAACCAACCCGAAATTGCGCATATTGTGGGCCGTGATCCCGGGCGCACCCCTATGCAATGGGACGCAAGCGCCAACGCGGGTTTTACTGATGAAGGCGTCAGCCCCTGGCTGCCCCTGGCCGATAATTACCGCCAAGTTAACGTTGCACAGCAAGAAACGGACCCTAAGTCCATGCTGGCCCTTTATCGGGCGCTCAGCGGTTTGCGTCGGCATGAGGCCGCCCTAAAAATTGGTGATTATACTTCACTGGATACACACAATGACTATATCTTTGCCTATGAGCGCCGCAGTGGCTCGAGCCGTTTTCTCATCGCCTTAAATTTCAGCTCTGAAACCCAGTGTGTCAAACTTGGCCAGCCAGGAAAAAGGGGGGAAATCGTGGTAGCCACCGACATGCAACGTAGCGGCAATGTAGACTTATCAGCGCTGAAACTAAACCCAAACGAAGGGCTGATCATATCACTTCCGAGTGCCGAGCAGAGTGAAGTAGGATAATAATTTGTTGTTCAGAGAATCACCGTTCTGATTGTATGACCGAGGCAATCTCGTCTAACGCTTCCGGGTTGGCCATCACCTGATGGTTGGGTACGGCTCTGCCGTTGATTAAGCGTGAAACGGCAATTTCCATTTGCTTGCCACTGCGGGTATGTGGCAATTGGCTGACCTGGAAAACTCTTTTGGGCGCGTGGCGGGGGCTGGCCTTGCGACGAATCTGGTTTTTTATGGCCTGGCTTAGAGTCTCATCTAAGTTAACACCTTCTCTTAAAACCACAAACAGCCAGATCACTTCATCTTCGGCTTCTTTTTTGCCGACCGCTAGTGCCTCAACGACTTCGGGTAACTCCTCAAGTGGTTTGTAAATTTCCGCCGTGCCAATTCTGACGCCGCCCGGATTTAAGGTGGCGTCGCTGCGGCCATAGACAATCACACCGCCTTCAGGCGTGATTTCAATGAGGTCGCCGTGTCGCCACAGACCCGGAAAAATATCAAAATATGCTTCTTTGTAACGGCTGTAATCAGGGTCGTTCCAGAACATTAGCGGCATGGAGGGTAGCGGCTGACGGCAAATCAATTCTCCGGGCTCCCCCATTACAGGCTTGCCATCATCGTCGTAGGCTACTAAGTCAACGCCAAGACCCGGTCCCTGAATCTGTCCTTCATAAACTGGTAGGGTCGGGTTTCCTAGCATAAAACAACTCACGATGTCCGTCCCGCCGGAGATACTGGCTAAGTGAATATCCCGCTTTACCGCCTCGTAAACCCAGGCAAAACCTGCCGGGGAAAGCGGCGATCCGGTGGAGGCAATGATCTTTAAGCTGTCTAATCGCGCCAGCTCACCAGGTATGATTTCCGCGGCCTTGCAACTGTGAATATAACGGGCGCTAGTGCCAAAAAACGTTATTCCAAAACGCTCTGTTAGCCGCCACAGCGTCGTTAAATACGGATGCGCCGGTGAGCCTTCATAAAGCACGATTGCCGCGCCCTGAGCTAACACCGAAACCAACCAGTTCCACATCATCCAACCACAGGTGGTGAAATAGAGCACCACGTCACCGGGTTTGATATCGCTGTGCAGACGGTGTTCCTTGTGATGGCTCAACAAGGCACCCCCGGCGCGGTGAACCATGGCCTTGGGCAAACCGGTGGTGCCAGAAGAATAAAGAATATAAAGCGGATGATCAAAAGGTAGCTGCTCAAAGTGAAGCGGCTTATCAGGCTCGAGCCAGTCATCCCAGGCCTGATAGGCATCGCTTACGGGACTTTCATCATAGGGAATAAGCACGACCTGCTGAAGCCCTTTGATCTCAGCGGCTAAGCGCTGAACCGTCGGCAAAGTAGCAAATCTCTTACCTCCATAAGAATAGCTGTCTGCGGCAAAAAGCAATTTGGGGGCAATCTGCCCAAAGCGGGCAAAGGCCGCCTCAAAACCAAAATCTGGGGAACAACTGCTAAAAATAGCTCCTAGCGAAGCACAGGCCAGCAACAGCGTCACTGCTTCGGGTACATTGCAGGTATAGGCGGCCACTCGGTCACCCCGAGTAACCCCAGAACGTTTTAAGGCGGCGGCGCAACGCGTTACCTCAAGGCGCAAATCGGCGTAGCTGAGCAAACGCTCCCGGCCCGTCTCGTTAACGGCAATTATTGCCGTGGCGCTGTCATCTTTAAGCTCATGCGGATAAAGCAGGGCCTCGGCGTAGTTAAGGCCGGCGCCTTCAAACCACCTGGTATAGGGCATGGGATCATTGCTCATCACACGCTCTGGGGCTGAAGCAAAAGCTATGCCCGCATAGTGAGCATAAAACTGCCAGAAGGCCGCCGGGTCTTTGGTTGACCAGTCGTGCAGAGCGCCATAATCAGGGAAATGACGGCCTGTGTGCTCCTGGGCTGCTAAACGAAATTCTGTCATGGCGGCTGTCGCCACGCGCTCAGGCGACGGCCTCCACAGTGGTTTGCTCATGATGGCACTCCTAAATAAGGTGTCCCAAAAATCCGTGTATTAAAATTGCCAGCTAGTGTTACGAAAGCTGATAAACCATTACACACAATTTTTGGTACACGCCCTCCTGGGGATAGGTCTACAAGCAGTTTACCTTGCTTGGCAAAAATCCGGCAGGGTGTGCATATTTACCCCAAATTCAAGAATCGAATTTAGCGTTATCCGAGAAGCAAATTTAAAGACCTTCGAGAACCGAATTTAAGATGTCGAGAAGGTAATTTAAAAGTAAACGAGAAGCAAATTTAGCGACCCGAGAAATCT
>JASBUK010000149.1 GCA_030147925.1 Trueperaceae bacterium | reverse complement strand
GCTGATCCAGCAGGAAGCCAACCGCCGGGCGGCGACGGCCAAGTCCCGGCAGGAAGCAATTGAAGAACGGTTGGCGCAAGACTATGCCGGGTCAACGCCTGAGAAAAAGCGTGAACTTAAGGCCGAACTTAAAGATCTGGCCAACAGCAAGGCAAGGCTCGAGCTCGAGCAAGAGAGCTTGCTAAAGGGATTGCAATCTTTTGATGAGCTAAAGAGCCTTTTGGATGAACAAGCTAAGTTACAGCAGAAAATTGCCGGATTTAAGGCGCAGGCTAACGAAATGGCGCAAAACCAGCAAAAATTGGCCAGAGCCGGACAAGCGGCTGTCGTTTTACCACAGCTAGACCTTCTTAAAGAACGGCAAGACAAGCTTGAAAAACTGACTGCTGAAGGAGAAAAACTGCAAGCGGCACTAGAAGCGCAACGCCAGGCTTTTGCAGCGGCGCAAGGGCGGCATCAAAAAGCGCTTAAGGCGGCTGAACGCATCCCTGAGATCGGCAGGCAAATTGAAGCTTTGGCCGGGGTAAAACCGCTCTTGACCCAACTAAAAGCGCGTGGCGGGGAGCTGTCGCTGACAGCCAAAACCACCGAGATTATGTTTAGCGAAGCAAGCTGGGAAGCCAATCAAAGGTTGACGACTCAGCTTCCAGCGTTTAGGCGGGCGCAGCAGGAAGTTAGGGAGGCGGAAAAACAGCTTAAAGAAGTGCAGAAGTCGCTTAAGGTTGCTCAGAGTCGCACTAAAACCTTGACAAGTGAGCTCGAGCAACTAACAGAAGAAGGTGTTAAGGCCAAGACAAATTTTGAACAGGCTGATAAAGACTACGAACAGGCGGTCATTGCAGACCAGGCGGCGGCTTTGCGCGAACATTTGCATGAGGGTAAACCTTGCCCGGTCTGCCAGCAAAAGGTGCTTACCGTGCCGCCTGCCGTGACCAGCAAGCTGACAGAACTCAAGCAAAGACAAAGTGAGGCAAAAAAAGCGCTCGAGCAACTGCGTGAGAAATTCAAAGATGTGCAGAGTCAGCTCAAAGCCAAGCAGCAACGCATCTTGGATTTAGAAGGTGATAGCAAGCGTGCTCATGATAAGCTGACGCGGCAGCAGCAGCACTTAATGGAAATGGAAACTGTTTTTACCGAGTTTGGCGGTACTGATGTAGAATTTATTGTCACAAAGCTTAAACAGCAACAAACCGCTTTGCTTGCTGCCCTGGCTAAAGAGATAAGAGAAAAATCCGCCGGTTTAGACCCCGAACTCGACCCCGCTAAGCTTGCTGCCGAACGGATAGGGCTCGAGCAGAACCTTAAGTTGGCCGAAACGCAGCAGCAGCAGGCCAAAAGTAAATTGGATAAACTGCTGACCCAGCAGGAAATGCAGCTTTTGCACCTTAAAGACTTACAGGCTGAGCTGGCTAAGCTAAGCTCCGAATTGGACAAACTTTTGCGCAAATTTGGTTTCGATAGCCCCGCCGCCGTACGCGAAGCCGCCTTAAGTGACGCTCGCCGCGAGTCCTTAGAAGCCCAAATCAAGACTTTTCAGACGCAGCGTGAACTGGCCGAGCGCCGCGAGGTGGAATTGCAAGCCAAAGTGGCCGGACGCAGTTTAGACGACGGAGCCTATGAGGCTCTAAAGGTGCAGAAGCTTAAACTGGGGCAGGACTTAGACGGCGTACAAAGGCGCTTGGGTGGTTGTGCTAAAGAGCTCGAGCACGTCGAAAAGCAGTTGGAGAAAGCCCGCGACCTGCGCCAGGAGTTTGAGGGTTTGGCCAAGACCTTTGACACCTATCGGCAACTCAGCCTGGATTTGCGGGGAGACCGTTTCCCCGATTATTTGCTGAGTCGTGTGCAGCAAGAGTTGGCCTTGCGAGCCTCGCATATCCTCCGCAACGTTACCGACGGGCGTTATGACTTGCGTTTAGAAGACGGGGAATATCAGGTGCTGGATGCCTGGCATGCCGGTGAAGCTCGCAGCGCCAAGACGCTTTCGGGTGGCGAGAGCTTTATTGCCAGTCTGGCTTTGGCTCTGGCGCTTTCTGAGACCATTGCCGGTAACACCGCTTTGGGGGCGCTGTTTTTAGATGAGGGCTTTGGCACCTTAGACGCCGAAACACTGGACTCGGTAGCCGAGGTGCTGGAGTCTTTGACCAGCGAAGGCCGCATGGTCGGCATTATCACCCATGTAACGGCCTTAGGCGAACGCCTACCCGCCCGTCTTAAAGTCAGTAAATCCGCGGGGGGCTCGAGCGTCAGTTGGGATGGCGAGGTATAGATATGGAGCCACCTGGGGTATTAAGGCGGCTCCAGCGGGGAGGGAGGAGGGGGCTAGTTGCTGCCCGTATAGATACGGGTTTCCGGCTTAAAGGCAGCCCAGGCAAACCACAGAGTATTGTCATGAACGATGGGAGTAAGCTGCTCGCCGGCTAATTCACCGCTGGTGGCTTGACCCAGTAAATTCCAGGTGCTACCGGTTTCATTGTCAACAAAGCTCTCGCCGTTCCAGCTAAAACTCAGCTCCTGGTTAGCTACCATGCGATTGAATACGCCTACGGCACCAACATCCTTGCTATCGGCAATAGAACTGCTGTCTAAACTGCTGCTGGTTCCTTCTTGCCAAAAGATGGCGATGGGCATATCGCTGAGCATATCGTTGACGACCTGGACTTGCTCAAGGATTTCAAAGGGATAGGCAACCACGTCATCATCTTGTTCGAGGCTGACCACGCGGGCCTTGGGCGGCAGTCTGCCGTCGGTTAAGCCGGTAAAGAGGAAAGCTGGCGAGTCAGCCCGGTCATAACCGACATAAGGGTTTTGACCATAGCGGCGGTTAAAACCAGTGTCTCGCGACAACACCTCGGCGCCGGGAAAAGCCGCACGGAACTCGGCAAAGCTTACGATTTGCGCTGGATAACGCAGCAGGTTGGTGCCCGTAAGCGTGCCAACATTACCCTGGCCCAGAAGCTGTGTCCAGAGCGTGCTGGTTTTGGTGTCAAACATAATCAAATTGGAGTTGTAAAGCATGCCGGAAACTCCAAAGCTTACTTCCATGCCGCCGACCAGCGCTGCCGTGGTCTGTTCGCCTTCCTGGGCGCTATAGGCAGCAAGATAGTCTTTGTCTAAGTCTATGGTCTTGATAGCGGAGTTTAACTCTGTAGCTAATTTTTGGGTCTCCTCGTTAAGAGGCACGCGCCGGTCAAAAGCCAGGGCGCTGTTACAAAGCGGGCAAAAAGTGACCGCTACCGGAACGCCGCCAACAACGTCATTGGCAATCTCATGCCAAACCAGGATTTGCAGCGGGTAGGCTCGAGCCTCGCCATTTAACGAAAAGGCGATGACCGGTTCTTCATCGCCTAGCCAGGCAGCAGCTTCTTCTTGCGATACAAAGCTGGGGTTGCGCGAAGCGCGGGCGGCACCCTGCCAATCACCCTCAAAGCCCAGCGCAGGGATGCCTTGTGGGGGAGGGCCGCCACTTAAGATTTCATCTATGGGGATATTGGCTTTGCTGGTATCGGCGCCGATTATACGAATAGGGGCGGGTTGGGCCAGGGCAAAGCCCAGAGCGAGGATAAGAATACCGCTGACAATTTTTTTCATGGCCTTAAGATAGAGCTTTTAAACATAGGCTTCGGTTAAACGCTGTACCTAATAGTGCTTTTGGTTAAAATGATCTATGGGACAATTCGACGCCAGCTTTTTAAGCCGCTATGGGCAAGACGCCAGTGAGGTCAAAACCAGACTGATAAAAGAGCTTGCCACTTTTGAAGAGTTGCTGCCAACACTACAAGAACGCTGGCTCAGACCGCTTGCTCCTGAGGCCTGGTGTCCCGCACAGTTAGTCGAGCACGTTGTTTTGGCCAACGAGACTTTCAGCAAGATCATTTACTTATTAAGGCGCAATAAACCCTTGCCGCAAGTTGATAAAACCCTTGGGCTAGTCAAAAATGGCAAAGCGCAAGCACCACAAAATCTTCAACCTGGCGAACCGCAATCACTCGCGGAGCTTTTGCCCCGTTGGCAGGGCGTCAATATGCGCTTGTTGCAAGAGGCGGATACCGCGGACTCTTGGACCGAGCGGCTGTTTTTTCGTCCTTTTTTTGGTGATTTGGCCGCGCTTGACTGGTTGCGCGTGGCCGTGTTTCACACCCGGCATCACTATAAGCAACTGATTAGCTAAAAAGAATGTAGTTGATGGTAGGTGGTAAGTAGTTTGTGGTTGGTAGTTAGTGGTGAGTGGAACGAGGAGAATCGAACCAAGTGCCTTTCATAACGTTCAGGAATTAATCGGACTCAGTATTAGAAGGTCTTTCCAACGGAGTTCTTTTTGGGCGTCAGCGCTTAACAAATGACAAATTCCCGTTGCCTGAATGCCACCGCCAGAAAATCCCTGGCTTCTACTTCCTACTAACCACTTTCCACTTACTTTTTACTTTCCTTTCCTCTTTTTCCTCAAATTTAAGAGTTTTCTGAAGGGGTGCCCAGTTGTTTGATTTCGTCAATAAAACGACCCACCGAATCAAAATCCCGATAGACGCTTAAAAAGCGGATATAGGCCACATCATCTAAGCTTTTGAGGAATTTTAAGGTTCTTAAGCCAATTTCCTCGGAGCTTATTTCGGGTGTTTGCACTTCGTCTTCAAAGCCATAAGCAAAGTTGCGCAACTGTTTTTCGGTGATGGGGCGCTTGTTGCAGGCGATTCGCAGTTTATCCAGCAGCTTATCGGGGTTAAAGGACTCCCGTCGTCCGGAGCGTTTGGTGACCATCAATACTTCAAATTGAGCACGTTCATAGGTGGTGAAGCGCCGATTGCAATTGGCACACTCGCGGCGGCGGCGGATGGCGGTATTTTCGTCAGAAGGGCGCGAGTTTATCACGCGGGTGTCGTGTGATGAGCAAAACGGACATTTCATAGCAGGGTTATCATCTCTATGGTTTAGGCCTAGCGCAGGTCTTCGGGCAGCTCGAGCACAAACGAATACTCGTCCTCAATATCATCATAGTCCTGATAGTCGTCATCTTGTTCTTCTAACAGGGCCTCATCAACGTCTTCTCTGTCTAAAGCATCTTCGTAATCTTCATAAAGACTCGCCTCCAGATCATCCTGGCGAATGTTCTCGTCAAGTGCCGCTTGCACCTCGGGTAGTAATGACTCGATGACGCGCGGTGGGGGTGGCAACTCGACATAAAGCCGGTGCCCGGAGAGACCGATGTCTTCAGTCGAACCAAGATAGCTGACGTTATTTACCAGCGGGGCATCATGCGCCGGGTCGGAGGCCGAGCGCGAGGGAATGACGACATTGACCCGCATGTTATCGTAGCGGGCTTCAAAGCCGGCGGCCATTCTGGTGATGGCTCCACGTACGGCGACCATATGAGGTTCGGTGGCATTTTTGGGCGGCGCGACCAATACTAGCCAGGATTGGTCCAGCAAGCGAGCAGAGGTTTTGAGAATCAGGAAGGTACTTTTTAGGTTCTCATCGATAATTTCCTGAAACTCGCTTTCGGCAAGCTCACGAAAGCGGGTATGACTCTCACTACAGGCTATGTGTACTACACCCGAAAGATCGCCGAAAATCTCAAAGACCTTGTTAAAGGCATTCCTGACATCAACCTCGGTGGTCATATCCGCCTGTATGGGTATGGCCTGCCCACCAAGTTCCTCAATTTCAGCGGCAGTTTTCGAAGCCAGATCGACATCCTTATCAGCACAGACAACATCATAATTGGCCTGTCCATAAGCGAGTGCAATAGCGCGACCAAAGCCCTGGCCAACATTGGTTACCAAGACGACGCTAACAGTATTCATGATCTATCAGCATACTGGGATAATGGCGCTATCACAAGAGCAAGAGGAGTTAGGATTAAAGGCTCAGGTGTAATAAACTTTGTTGACAACTAAAAGACCTTCATGAAAGAATTCTGTGCTGCAGACCGGGTACAAAGATTGCAAAGAACTGGGAGTCAGGAAAGGGTAAGGATGATCCGAAGAGCCAACCGTCAGAAAGATAACGGTAGCGAGCCGTTTACCTATATTCATCAAGGGACGACCCTTGAGGGCAACCTTGTGGCGCAAGGCCGTGTGCGGGTTCATGGTGTCATCCGCGGTGATGTAACGGTTCATGGTGTGCTGGAAGTAGCCGAGTCGGGTGAGATTGAAGGTAGCCTCATCCGTGCTGATGAAGTCAAGGTAATCGGTCTGGTCAAAGCCGATATCGAGGCCAAAGGAAAAATTGAAATCTGGAAAACCGGGCGGCTATTTGGAGATGTTCGGGCATCAGCGCTTGATATCGAGGAAGGTGCCGGCTTTACGGGCCGTAGCGAAATGAACCCGGGGGGACAAGCTGTGGCTACCTTGACTGCGCAGGCGGATTCGCTGGAAAAGCCGCTCGCCGATTGACTCAAGTTTGCTGACGGTACATCACAAATTGTGTATCGTGTTTTATGAACCGCTTAGAGGAGCTACGTGGCAGCTTACACATAGCCCAATTGGCGATAGCCTCATTTTGCTTCGGTAGTTAACTGCTGCTTGGCTTAGGTGAGCAGGCTGTTAGAATGGCTCTGATGTTAGCTTGACTATCCAAAAGTGTCAGCAGAACTGCTTGCTTGCAGGTTGGTTTGGGTATGAGGAGATTTTATGACTCTGGAACGCTGGTTTCGGCGCAATAGGCCGACGCGCAAAGAGGATGACAACAGCCCGGCTGGGCTGTGGATGAAGTGTGATTCTTGCAGCGCACAGATTTACCGCAAGGACTTAGTGGCGAATGACTATCTTTGTCCTGAATGCGGGCATCACTACCGTATGCCGGTTGAGGCTCGAGCCCACTTGCTGACCGATCCTGAGAGCTTTGAGCCGTGGTCGGGGGAGATTACACCACAGGACCCGCTGGAGTTTGTGGATACCGAGTCTTATGTAGAGCGCATAGCGCGGGCGCAAAAAAAACAAAAACGTCCTGACGCCATTCTCACCGGAGCCGGGCTCTTAGACGGTGAGCCGGTAGCCTTGGCGATAATGGATTTTTTCTTTGCCGGTGGTTCGATGGGCTCGGTTGTAGGTGAAGAAATTGCTCGAGCCGCCGAAAGAGCGGCGGAAGAGGAGCGCAGCTTTATTGCGGTGGCGGCTTCGGGCGGGGCGCGTATGCAAGAAGGTGCGCTCTCGCTCATGCAGATGGCCAAGACCACGGTGGCCTTAGAGTCTTTATCACGCAAGCGTCTGCCGTTTATAAGCGTTTTGACTGACCCGACTACGGGTGGTGTAACCGCCAGTTTTGCCACCCTTGGCGATATCATCGTGGCCGAACCAAATTCGCTGATTGGGTTTGCCGGACCAAGGGTAATCCAGCAAACTATCAAACAGGATTTGCCAGAGGGTTTTCAGCGGGCCGAATTTTTGCTTAAAAAGGGAATGCTTGACGAGGTTGTACCGCGTTCGCAACTAAAGGCCAGCTTAGCAGGCTATATCCACTTGCTACGCAACGGCTTAAAGGAGACGGCGCATGCCCCTGGACTTTGAGAAACCAATTGAAGACCTTGAAGCGCGTATAAATGATATGCGCCAGTATGCCAAAGAGCAGGAAATTGACCTGGGCAACGAGATAAGTTTATTAGAGAATAGGCTCGAGCGCCTCAAAAAAGAAACCTTTGAAAATTTAAGTCGCTGGCAACGGGTACAGGTAGCGCGGGCACCTGGTCGCCCCACCGGTCTCGACTATGTACAAAATGTCTTTGAGGATTTTGTCGAACTTCACGGTGATCGTGCCCTAGGTGATGACCCGGCGATTGTAACAGGGCTGGCCCGCCTTGACGAACTCAGTGTGGTAGTGATATCTCAACAAAAGGGCCGCGATACCAAGGAAAATATTCACCGCAATTTTGGTATGGCGCATCCCAGCGGCTACCGCAAGGCCATGCGCATGTTTGATTTGGCGGATAAATTTCGCCTGCCGGTTATCACCTTCATTGATACGCCCGGTGCCTATCCCGGTATTGCCGCCGAGGAGCAGGGGCAGGCCTGGGTGATTGCCGAAAGTATCCAACGCATGAGCCGCTTAAAAGTACCGGCACTAAGTATTGTCATTGGCGAGGGAGGCTCTGGTGGGGCTTTGGCCATTGGTGTGGCCAATCGCGTGATGATTTTGGAAAACGCCATTTACTCGGTGATTAGCCCCGAATCCTGCGCGGCCATCTTGTGGCGCGACGCCTCGCAAGCACCAAAAGCCGCCGAAGCGCTAAGACTCACCGCTAAAGACTTACAGACTCTTGATATTGTAGACGACATTATTGCCGAACCTAGCGGTGGGGCACACCGCGACCCCGAGACCACCCTGAAATGTGTACTGGAGCGAATCAAGGCCGAGCTTAAACCTTTATGCCAACTTTCGGAAGCCGACTTGCTTGAGCAGCGTTACCAGCGTTTCCGGAATTTGGGGCGTTTTGCCGCCTTGCCCGGCTCCTAAAAACTACAGCACTTCGCTATCGCCTAACTCAAGCTCGGCAGTGCTAATGCTCTGACGAATAGCGGCGATATTTTCCTGGATCGAGTTAATGCCGTTAAAAATTGCGCTCCCGGCAACCAGGACCTTGGCACCTGCCTCAACGGTGCGTGGAGCGCTCACGCGGTCAATGCCGCCATCGACTTCAATTTCGCAATTTGGATTTAAGTCCTCGCGCCAGTCGGCTAGGGTGATGATGCGCATGAGGCTGGTCTCGATAAATTCCTGACCGCCAAAACCAGGGTTCACGCTCATGATCAGGGCGAGGTCCAAGAAAGGCAGTGCTTCTCTAAATACACTAAGCGGCGTGAGTGGATTGACAGCCAGACCTGCTTTGGCCCCGGACTTGCGGATAATCTCTAGGGCTCGGTGGACATGAGGCGTGGCCTCGGCGTGGATGGTGATGATGTCTGCGCCGGCCTCGGCAAAGCCCTCTAAATAACGCTCCGGATTTTCAATCATTAAGTGAACGTCAAGCGGTAATCTGGTAACGCGCTTACAAGCCTGAACAATCAGTGGTCCGATGGTGATATTAGGGACGAAATGCCCATCCATCACATCAATATGGATATAGTCTGCACCGCCCTCTTCGGCGGCTTTGATTTGCTCGCCCAGACGCGAGAAATCAGCAGAAAGGATAGACGGCGCTAATTTGATTCCGTATTCACTCACAGCGGAAGTATAACAAGTCTTAGTTTGTCAAAGCTGTAGCATTTTGTGACATCGCTCATAAAATATGCGATTCACACGCCAGACAGCCGGTTGTACAGCCAACAATAAGACGGATTACCAACGCTTTGCTCAAGAACGCTTAAACTAGTACCACAGTGCTGTTTTAATGGCACAGTGTACCATTAAAACCACAGACTCATACACACGAAACACCAACTAAATTTTCCGTCATTAGCGTGCAAAGCAAGGAGGTAGAAATGGCATACGCAAACCCGGAGGTTCTGGTTTCTACGGCATGGGTGTTTGAGCACCACCAGGACGAGAATGTTCGTGTAGTGGAAGTAGACGAGGACGTTTTGCTATATGAACAAGGGCATATTCCTGCGGCAGTCAAACTCGATTGGCACACCGAGTTGCAGCGCTCAGATATTCGCGACTTTATCGATGAACAGGGCTTTGCTGAACTGATGCGCGAAAAGGGCATCTCGAACGACAGCACGGTCGTGCTTTATGGCGATAAGTCCAACTGGTGGGCGGCCTACGCCTTTTGGTTTTTTAAGTACAATGGTCATAGTGACGTGCGCCTGATGGACGGTGGCCGCCAGAAATGGCTTGAAGAAAAGCGTCCCTTAAGCTCTGAAAAACCAAAGTACAGCATCGGCCAGTATATCGTACCCTATCGAGATGCCAGCATTCGCGTTTTTGCGGCTGACGTGTTGCAGCACATCATAAAGGTCAAAGACGGCAGTGGGACTCTGGTTGATGTGCGCAGCCCCGATGAATACAGCGGGGCCAAGTTGCACATGCCCGAATATCCCCAAGAAGGTGCGCTGCGTGGTGGTCACATCCCTGGGGCGCAGAATATTCCCTGGGCGCAGACGGTGAACCAGGACGGCACCTTTAAGTCGGCGGAAGAACTTGGCAAACTTTACGGAGACAAAGGCGTTAGCAAAGACAAAGACATCATTACCTATTGCCGCATTGCCGAGCGCAGCAGCCATAGCTGGTTTGTGCTTAAGTATCTGCTGGGTTTTCCTAAGGTGCGCAACTATGATGGTTCCTGGACGGAATGGGGCAATATGGTGGGTGTGCCCATCGAACAGGGTTCTTAAGGAGGACTAAAAAACAGGGAGGGATTTACCCTCCCTGGTGCTTATTTTTAGATAGTGGCAGTTACAGGCTCGAGCGCATGCTCGATAGCGTTGCTTAACTTTTCGAGGCCTTCGTTTAGCTCGGCGTCGGTCATATTGATGGGTGGCAAGAGCCGGATGACGTTGCTATAGGTGCCTGTGGGCAAGAGGATAAGACCGTCCTCGCGGGCGTGGGCTACCACCGACTCGACGACTTCCTTGTTGGGGGCCTTGTCTGGGCCATGTATAAACTCAATGCCGATCATGGCGCCCAAACCGCGCACATCACCAATCTGTGGATATTTGCCTTGTAAATCCTTTAGCTGGTTTAGCGCTATCGCCCCAATTTCCTGAGCGCGCTCTAAAAGCCCTTCTTCTTCGATGACTTGCAAGGTGGCCAGCGCGGCGGCGCAGCCCGCTGGATTACCACCAAAAGTTGAGCCGAGCTGTCCGGGCTTGAGCTTATCCATGATTTTCGCCTTGCCAATTACTGCCGAAAGCGGAAAGCCCGAAGAAAGCGCCTTGGCGCTGGTGATGATATCAGGCTCTAAATCATAGTGATCGACGGCCCAATAAGCTCCTGTGCGCCCAATGCCTGCTTGTACCTCGTCATCGATCCACAGAGCCCCGATTTCGTCGCAGTATTGGCGCAAGGCGCGTAAAAATTCGCCTGGTGCCGGGATAAAGCCGCCCTCACCGGCTACTGGCTCGATGAGAAAGGCCGCCACTTCGGTCTCGCCGATGGTGGTTTTGACCTGTTCTTTTAGTGCCCTGATGGCATCTGTCGCGCAGACTTGCGGGTCGTTGTTGCCCCAGGGTGAGCGGTAAGCATAGGGATACTGCGCCCGATAGATTTCGGCGGCGCGCGGAGCAAAGCCCACTTTATAAGGTTGCGCCTTGGCCGTGAGTGACAGGGCCATGTGGGTGCGTCCGTGGAAGGCATGGGTAAAGGCTACGATGCTCTGACGCCCGGTGGCGACGCGGGCGATTTTTACTGCGTTTTCGACTGCTTCGGCTCCGGAATTAACTAAGAAGGTCTTTTTGGGTGAGGAACCCGGCGCAATTTCGTTGAGCTTTTCGGCCAATGTAATGAATGTTTCGTTCATGCCTACGGCAAAACAGAGGTGCTGGAATTTTTCGATCTGACTCTCGACGGCTTTGAGCACTTTCGGGTGCGAGTGGCCTATGTTCATCACCGCAATGCCTACGCTCCAGTCCAAATACTTTTTACTATCTGCGTCCCAGACGTAAGAACCTTCGGCACGTTCCGGGTAAAAGGGATGGATGGAATAAGCGGCAGGGGCAACAGCCAGTTCACGACGCTGTCTTAAGCTCTCATTACTCATAATGACCTCCTTGTTGTGCTTTGGAAGCAAAGCGTAAACTAAAAATCCTTTACGATAATTAGGCATATGGTGGAACCCACCTAATTATCGTAAGGAAATATTGTATATCCTAATCGTATAGTATCATCTTTTCCGCCCACTGTGTACCCCCGCATCTTTGCTGTGGTGCTAAATTGCTATGATTGATGATATCTGGTGGTAATTGTGACGATTATGTCGCGCTTGTGGCGCTTAATACGCTCTGAAATTACGGCTGTTTATCAAAACGGCACTTATAAGCGGACGTCGGCTTCGAGGCGTAATCAAGGTCGGACAAGGTCTGAAAGTGCTGGTTCCGGTGAGAGGGCTCGAGCAAACTCAAGCGCTAACTCAGACTTAGCCCGTCATTATGCCGCTTTAGAGATTCCTTACGGCTCTGACTTAGAAACGGTTCGGCAGGCTTATAAGCGGCTCATGAAGAAATATCACCCAGACCGCCACGCTCGTGACCCGGAAAAACAGCGCGTTGCCACCGAAGTGGTCAAACAAATCAATCATGCCTATAGCGAGATTTCCAAGTATTTAAATGGAAAGTAAAAAGTAAAAGGTGGAAAGTAAAAAGCTATGCGTATTGCTGTTGCGTCAAGCACTTATTTGCAAAGCTCGGCTGAGGCCTTGGCCGCAGAATTGGCTCTCCCGCTGGATAACCCTGACGCCCCTGAGTCCAACTTTTTGCTACTGCTGACCCCAGAAAGGCTCGAGCTGCGTGAACTTGGCCCTAAAGCTGCCGGGCCAATCTTTGTCGATTTTCTTGCTGGTCGTGCTGATTATCGCAGGCGTTTTGGAGGTGGCAAGGGACAGACATTGGCAAAAGCCGTAGGCATAAAAGGTCACATCAGACCAACGGTGCTAGACGCCACCGCCGGTTTAGGCCGAGACGCCTTTGTGTTGGCGAATCTGGGTTGCACGGTGCACTTGCTCGAGCGCTCTAAGATAGTGGCGGCGCTGCTTGCTGACGGTCTTAAAAGAGCGCGTCAAGACGCTACAGTCGGGCCGATAGTAAAGCGTATGCAACTGCATAGCGGCGACGCCATCAAACTGCTGCAAAGCTGGCCTGAGCAGCAGAGGCCGGATGTTGTTTATCTCGATCCGATGTATCCCCACTCCACAAAATCCGCCTTGCAAAAAAAGGAAATGCGTATCTTTCGTCTGCTGGTCGGTGCCGACCAGGATGCGTCCGAACTGTTAACAGCCGCCCTTAATTGCGCCAAAAAGCGTGTGGTCGTTAAGCGTCCGCGGGGCGCTCCGACAATTGCTGGACGAGAACCAAATATGGCCATAAGCAGTAAAAACACCCGCTATGATCTTTACCTGTTGTGACAATACCAAAGTGACGTTTTAATGTCACAAGGTGACATTAAAACCGCTCGCGTTCAGGATGCCGCGTAGCGTGAGCGTACCCTTAGATGGTTCGGACTATGACACTGCTAAATCAATTTGGTATTAAGGTGCGCCACAATTGCGTCTTTTAAGATAGTTCGGTCAATAATTATTGTCGGGAGTGATTAGGAAAGGGGAGTTTTGAAAGTTCAACTTGAAGGTTTTAGAAATCTCGTTGGTCAACACTGCTCTTCTTCGGCCTTGCGCAGTGTGCTGGCATATGACGGGCTCGAGCTCCCCGAAGCCATAACCTTTGGCCTGGGCAGCGGGCTGGGCTTTTTTTATAGCATAGAGCCCAAAGCCAGCCCCACAAGGCGTTTTAACGGACGAGCACCTGACCTAGAAGGCAATTTCTACAAATTGCTTGGCCAGCCTATCACCTGGCCCGAACACTGGCAGTCGGAGCTTATCAACCAAGCCCTAAAGCAAGGGCGGCCTGTGCTGGCCCAAACCGACATCTTCCCGATTCCCTACTACGATAACGCACATTTTATCGGTCACGGTCTGGTAATCGTAGGCTTAGTAGGAGAAGAACTGCTGGTCGCGGATATTGCCGCAGACGATTTCTCGAGCATGTCGCTGAGCGATTTTAGAAAAGCCGTTGAACAAGATCACTATCCGTTGCTAGCACCCTATCATTACGCTCCAGCACCCAAAGTAGAGGCCGTGAATTTTAAAGAGCTGGCTCCTTTGGCAATTGCTAAGACAGCTGCTTATATGCTCATGCCTCCCACAGACTACGAAGGCGTGTCCGGAATTTGTCTGCTGGCTGAAGACCTGCCTAACTGGCTGGAACTTCCCGACTTGCCCTGGTCAGTGCGTTTTGGCTATCAGGGCATTGAAAAACGCGGCTCGGGAGGGGGTAACTTTCGCAGCTTATATCGGGATTTTCTAGCGGAAGTACTGCCGCAAAACCCGGCTAGTTATGAGATATTGTCGGGATTTGAGCAGTCGGCTCAGTTGTGGACGTCACTTGCTCAGGAGCTAAAACAGCTTGCTTTTGCTACAAGCGGTAAAGAGCAGCGAATCGGCTTGGAGCAAGCTAAGGCAGTGACACTGAGAATTGCCGGGCTCGAGCAGCAACTCTTTGAGACATTAGGCAAAAAAATAGCCCTTAAAAAGGGCTAAGTGGCTGGGGTGCAGAGATTCTAGCTCAGCAGGGTCACTCTATGCTTCAGATCTCAACGTAATGAATAGGGTGCGTCCAAGAAATCGGGGCAGACGGAAGAAAAAGCTAAAGTAAGGGATGAAGCGAACGAAAGCAGAGATAAAAGCGAACTTGATAGCCCAGTATAGTGAGGCTGTAGATAAGCTACTCGAAGCGAGCGAAAGCCT
>JASBUK010000147.1 GCA_030147925.1 Trueperaceae bacterium | reverse complement strand
GGACTGTGTCTCAATCGTTGGATCAGCTGCCGCCGCCGTAAACGTAATTGCCGCCGTTAAAGTCGTCTTCCCGTGATCAACGTGTCCGATTGTCCCCACGTTTACGTGTGGTTTCGTCCGCTCGAATACTCCTTTTGCCATTCCTTTGCTCCTTAGTTATCCGCCGGTTGCCAGCAACCGGGTGAATTTATTTCTTGACCAGCTCGTCCTGGATATTTTTGGGCACTTGCGCATAATGATCCAAGAACATGGTGAACGTGGCACGACCCTGCGTTAAGCTGCGCAAATCGGTCGCATAACCAAACATTTCCGAAAGCGGTACGTGTGCATTGACAACCTGCGCGTTACCCCGCGGCTGCATGCCTTGAATCTGCCCACGACGCGAATTGAGACTGCCGATAACATCGCCCATGTACTGCTCGGGGGTAACGACTTCAACGCGCATGATCGGCTCGAGCACGCTGGCATTCCCCTTTAACATGGCCTCGCGAATCGCCATCGAAGCAGCAATCTTAAAGGCCATTTCCGAGGAGTCGACCTCATGGTAGCTGCCGTCGTAAAGCGCAACTTTCATGTCCACGATGGGGAAACCAAGAAGCGGTCCATTTTGCATGGCTTCTTCGATACCCTTTTGCACCGCAGGAATGTAGTCTTTGGGGATAACCCCGCCGACAACGGCGTTTTCAAACTCAAAGCCCACGCCGCGCTCGAGCGGTTCGGCCTTGATCTTGACGTCACCATACTGACCCCGACCACCGGACTGGCGCACGAATTTGCCTTGCACATCCACAGCCCTGGTAATGGTCTCGCGGTAAGCCACCTGTGGCGCACCCACATGGGCGTTAACATTAAATTCGCGCTTTAAGCGGTCCACAATGATCTCAAGATGAAGTTCACCCATGCCGGAAATTTTGGTCTGTCCGGTCTCGGAATCCGTCTCGACTCTGAAAGTCGGGTCTTCCTCGGCAAGTTTTGCTAAACCGGTGGACAATTTGTCCTGGTCGGCTTTGGAGGCCGGTTCGATGGCAACGGTGATAACCGGCTCGGGAACTTCAATGCTTTCAAGCTCGATGGGATGATCCGGAGCGGTTAGCGTGTCACCGGTACCGGTATCTTTAAGACCGATGACCGCACCTAAATCACCAGCGCCAATCTGCTGGACTTCTTCACGCGAATTGGCGTGCATTTTCAGCAGGCGGCCAATACGCTCTTTTTTGCCTTTAGAAGCGTTCCAGACATAAGAACCAGACTCTAAGACGCCGGAGTAAACCCGAACAAAAGTCAAGCGACCTACATAAGGGTCGGTCATAATCTTAAAGGCCAGCGCCGCCGTAGGCTTATCCTCGTCTGCCGGGCGCTCATCAGTCTCACCAGTTGCCGGCACTACTCCTTTGATAGGTGGAATATCCAGTGGACTAGGCAAGTAAAGCGTGACCGCATCCAACAAGCGCTGCACACCTTTGTTTCTAAGCGCCGAACCACAGAGCAGCGGATAGTGCTGTAGGCTGATTGTGCCCTTGCGAATAGCCGCATTGATCAGTTCGGTGGGAACTTCCTCGCCCTCTAAATAAAGCATCGCCATTTCATCATCAATGTCGGCGAGCTTTTCGATCATGAGGTTGCGCTTTTCTTCGGCAAGCTCCTGATACTCAGCGGGAATATCGCTGATCTGAATATCGTTACCCAGATCATCCATGTAGCTGTAGGCCTTCATATCGATCAGGTCTATGAGGCCTCTAAATCTATCTTCGGCACCCATGGGCCATTGAATCGGTACGGCATTCGCGCCTAAGCGCTCTTCCATAGAGTCAAGAACCAACTGAAAGTCTGCGCCGGTCTTGTCCATCTTGTTGGCAAAAGCCAAACGGGGCACTCGGTACTTGTCAGCCTGACGCCAGACCGTCTCGGACTGAGGTTCGACTCCCTGGCTGGCGTCGAAGACCGCTACGGCAGCGTCAAGGACGCGCATGGACCGTTCGACTTCCATGGTGAAGTCCACGTGTCCCGGGGTGTCGATGATATTGATACGGGTGTCGCCCCAGTAAGCCTGGGTGACTGCCGAAGTAATGGTGATACCGCGTTCTTTTTCCTGAGCCATCCAGTCCATTTGCGAAGCGCCTTCGTGGGTTTCGCCAATCTTGTGGATACGCCCGGCATAAAAAAGTATGCGCTCGGTCAGCGTGGTCTTACCGGCGTCAATATGTGCGGCAATCCCAATATTACGGGTTTTGCTTAAATCAATACCTGTTTTAGTAGCCATAATCCTCTAAAAAGTCACAAGGTTAAAGGTCGTCAAGCAAGCCAACTTTTAACTTTCTGACTTTCACTCCTCCTCTACCAGCGGTAGTGCGCATAAGCGCGGTTAGCCTCGGCCATGCGTTCAACGTCCTCTTTTTTCTTAAACGCACCACCGCGGCCCGCAGCGGCATCTAAAAGCTCGCCGGCCACCCTCTCAACGGCAGTGCGTTCAGGGCGGGCGTTGCTGGCAGCAGCCAGCCAACGAAGGGCCAAAGACTGGGCGCGGCGCGGCGTTACCTCGATGGGAACCTGATAGGTGGCTCCGCCAACACGGCGGCTTTTAACCTCGATGCGAGGTTTGACATTATCAAGCCCTTGCCGGAAAACTTTCAAAGGCTCCTGACCGCTGCGCTCTTGAATCAGACGGCAAGCACCGTAAAAAATACGGCTGGACAGGTTCTTTTTACCGTCGCGCATAAGCTTGTTGACAAAAGCCGTCACGGTCGTGTCGCTATAAACCAGATCGGGCTCGAGCTTGCGAACTTCCGCTCTTCTTCTACGTGCCATAACTTATCTATTAACCCTTCGGTTTCTTAGAGCCATATTTGCTACGACCCTGGTTACGCTGTACATAGCGACCCACATCGACACCCTGGGCGTCAAGCGCTCCGCGAATTATGTGATAACGAACCCCTGGCAAGTCCTTAACACGGCCACCACGAATCAGTACCACTGAGTGCTCCTGTAGATTGTGTTTCTCACCAGGAATGTAAGCCGTTACTTCGTAACCGCTGCTAAGACGTACACGGGCAATCTTGCGCAGAGCCGAGTTCGGCTTTTTGGGGGTTTGTGTCTTGACAACGGTGCAGACGCCCCGACGCTGCGGGCTGCCTTTTAAGGCAGGCGTTTTATTCTTTTTGCGCAAGACCTTGCGGCCTTTGCGCAGCAGTTGGTTAACGGTAGGCAGAGCAATCACTCCTTTTCTAATTCCGCGTTTAGCGGGCAATTACCTTAAAGTTTTGTTCTCGGCTGTTGTCAGGCTGGGTGGTGTCAAGCGTCGCAACTAAGCACATGACAAAGCTACCCCCAGACTCATCGTTGCGAGCCAAGGGGAATCAAACTTGAGCATTATATACCCCCAGGCCGCAAAAAATCAAGTCTGCCCGAGGGTGAATTTTAAGTTGCTATCAGGTTTTAGGGAATGGTCACCGAGAGTTGATAAACCCCTTGATCCGGGCTATAGGTCGTGGCGATTAAGCGATAACTACCGGCGGGCAAATCCAGTAGCAACTGAGCGTCGGTACCAAAGGGTCCATCATCGTTTTCTGCTAAAAGCACATCGTTGCTATCAAGTAAGTACAGATAGCTATCAAGCGTGCTCGAGTTCATATCAATCTGCAAGCTCGCCGCTTCTGTAAGTTCAAGGCTAAAGCTGTCTAGACTGCGACCCTCATTATCTGACTCGTCAGAATCCTCCAGCACGGCCACCACTTTGCCGGGAATGTCCAGCAGGACATCATCAACAGGCCTAAGCTCTTGCCGACTTATCTGGTAAGCTCCTAAGTCAAAACCACCGTAACCGCTAAGAACCAACAGATAGCGTCCAGTTAATGGCAGACGCAAGATAAGCTGCGCGTCGGCGCTTTCAATAGAATCATCGTTGACCGCCAGCAAATTACCTTCAGGGTCATAAAGGCTTAAAAAACTGTCAAATTCAGCTCTGACGCTAAGCTCGGCAACTTCGCCTGCCTCGGCATAAAACTGATAGACATCGAGACGGGAGCCATCTTTGAAGTTTTGGCCATCATCTTCGTCCAAGACGCCTTCTAAAGGACAGCACAGCTCCAACTCGGGGGTGGTGAGCAGCAGAAAATTAGGCACACGCTGTGCCAGGGCCGCCGGCAGCAACGCGGCAACAAAAACTGTGAGCACAAAAAGATAACGTTTCATTTCGACCTCCTATGGTTCGATACCTCTAGCTTAAACCAACCACAAACGTTGATAGGGCTCGAGCCCTAAAACACCGCTGCTGATATCAAGCGGCTGCCGCTGAAGTTGGTCGAATACTTTTAGTTCAAACTGCCTTAGAAAATCGGCATCTAGCAGCTGAGGATGCTCACTGAAGTTATAGAGCGCCAGCAGCTTGCCCAGCGGATGCTCACGCAAATAAGCAAAAACTGCTGGCTGAGTGCTGTCGACAATCACGGTTTCGTAATGGGAGTGAAAATGCGGCGTTTGCTCGCGAGCCCGCATAATATTTACGACACCTTGAAATAAGCGCTGCTCGACCGTACCCGGCTTATGGCGCAAACTCGCCTTCTCCCAGTCCATATAAGGACGATGCAACCAGCGGTTGTCAGCCGATGTGTCCAGGTACTTGTCAAAATCGTAGTCGTTTAGCAGGCCAATTTCGTCACCCATATAAATCAGGGGAATGCCACCAAAACCCGCTATCAAGGCAAAACCCAGCAAGATGCGCTCAATGCTCAAATCAATAAGCCGCCTATCACCGCGCTCTAAGGCCAGCTCGAGCCCGGCCAGACTAGCAAAACTGCCGGAAATACGCTTATCACCCGTGAATGGGTTGTACTGAAACACCGCACCCTTAGCATGACTGCCAGGGAATTTACTCGAGTAATAATCGGATAGAAAAGCCCGGTGGGCAAAACCGTTTAAACCTACTGCCGCGGCGTCCTCTTCGGTCACGGCCCAACCGATGTCATCATGGCAGCGGATATAGGTTGCCCAGGCGATGCTAGAGGGCGTGGCCGGAAATTTACTTAGGGTGTGGGTCATCAGGCGGGTATCACGGCTGGCCATAGCCGACCAATACTGCACCATCAGGCTGTTGTGATAGGCGATATTGGAAACCTTGCCATAACGCTTACCGGTGCCAAAATAATGAATGAGGTCATCCGGCGAGACTATCGCCTCGGCCTTGTGGGCAGTTGCCGGAGCGGTGATGCGCGAACAAGCGCGCAGTGCTTGCAAGATGTCGTGAACTTCGGGCTGGTTTTGACTGTCGGTGCCCAGGCGCTTCCACATAAAGGCCACTGCGTCTAGACGGAAGATTTCCACGCCTTTGTTGGCCAGGAAAAAAAGGATGTCAACAATCTCTAAAAAGACATCCGGGTTGCTCCAGTTAAGATCCCACTGATACTCATTAAAGGTTGTCCAGACCCAACGTTTCATCTCGGGATAGTAGCTAAAATTGCCGGGGGCAAAATCTGGAAAAACTTCCGGTAAAGTCCTTTCATACTCGTCTGGCAAGGCTCGGTTAGGGAATGTATGAAAGTAATCCTGATATTTCTTATCCCCCGCCTTGGCCTTTAGCGCCCAACTATGCTCTTTGGCGCAGTGATTAAGCACCAGATCAATACAAACGCTGATACCGCGCCGACGCAAGCTCCGGCAGACTTCCTCTAAGTCGGCTATAGTACCTAGCCTGGGGTCAATATCACGGTAGTCCTCAATGGCGTAACCACCATCGTTTTCACCCTGGCGGGGTTTTAAGCAGTACATCAAATGCAGATATTTTGCCCCTAGCTCTTCGATGTAGTCAAGGTGATCAGAAATGCCTTCAAGGGTGTTGGCAAAGCGTTCGACATAAAAGACGTAGCCAATCATCGTCTCGCGCTGGAACCAATCCGGAGTTAAATCGCGCTCCATATCGAGTTCTTTAAGGTCTTCCGGGCGTTCGCAAAAATGCTTGGCCATCAGCAGTAGCAAGCGCTCAAGAACAGCCTCAAAATCGCTACGCAGACCATAAAGAGGCTCTAAGCCGTCATAAAGATTTTGAAAATAGCGCTCGAGCCTGAGTTTAAATAGTTGCTGGTCGCGCTTTTCCAGCTTGCTTAGGGGTTTGTCGAGAAGTGGCAGGAGCCGCTTAAATTGCGCTCGAGCCTCTAAGCTGAGATAAAGAACGTTTTGCATACGGCTTAAAGTTATACCAAGATCACTAGGCTAAGTGCCCAGGGGCGGTGAGGCCTAAGGGTAGCAAGGCGGACATGAGCTAAGTTTCGATTATCTTCCGGCGGGCCGTCAGTGCTTTTTCCTTGGCTTCGTGGGGCGTGGCGGCGACTGCGGTGATATGCCCCATCTTGCGCCCCGGACGGGCCTCGCTCTTGCCATAAAGGTGTAAATTCACCCCGGGCATAGCGCAAGCCTTGGCCCAATCCGGCTCTTTGGCTTGCCACAAGTCACCCAGCAAATTAACCATCGCCGCAGGGCGCAAAAATTCGCTCGAGCCCAGCGGCAAAGCACAAACCGCACGCAGTTGCTGCTCAAACTGGCTGCTCAAGCAGGCCTCGATTGTCAAGTGCCCCGAATTATGCGGCCTGGGGGCAATTTCGTTGACTAAAAGCCGCTGATTCTTAGTTAAGAAAAATTCAACGCACAGCACTCCGACAAAATCAAGTCTCTCGACAATACCACGACAGATTTCAACAGCTTCGGCAACTACATGCCCTGGCAGCTGCGAGGGAGCTAACGACAAATCTAAAATGTGCTTGCGGTGGTCATTTTCAATGACACCATAATGGGCAAAAGAACCATCCAAACCCCGGGCGGCCACCACAGAAAGCTCCCGCTCAAAATCAACAAAACCTTCTAAGATAGCTTCTTGAAAGCCGAGCCTTGCCCAGGCCTCCTGACCTTCTGCCAAGTTAGCAATCTTGGCTTGTCCCTTACCGTCATAACCAAAACCGGCGGTCTTCAATATGGCGCTGTCGCCAAGCTGCGCTAAGCTCTCAGTAAGGTCTTCTCTTAAGCGGAGCGCAAAAAACGGAGCCACAGGAAAGCCATTTTCTGATAAAAAAGTCTTTTCGCGCAAACGATTTTGCGCGATATACAAAGGCTCCAAACCCGGGCGCACCGGGGCGTACTTAGCGGCAACTTCCACAGCACTAGCCGGGATGTTCTCAAATTCTAAGGTAATTACATCCACCTGTTTGGCAAAGTTTTTTACCGCCTCTAAGTCATTATAATCAGCACAAATCTCGATATCAGCTACCCCACCCGTCGGACTGTTAGCAGCCGGCGAAAACACCAGGACGCGATAAGCAAAACGCTTGGCTGCCAGCGCCAGCATTCTGCCCAGTTGACCGCTGCCAAAGATTCCAATGGTTTTGCCAGGGCCGATTACCTGAGTCATGGCAACTGCGCCTTAAGCACCTGATCGCGTTGTCTGAGGCGAAAACTTTTAAGCTTTTCGCGCAATTCCGCTCGGCTGTTAGCTAAAATAGCAACGGCTAAAAGTGCGGCATTAACGGCCCCAGCACGCCCAATCGCCAGCGTAGCCACCGGTACACCAGCGGGCATCTGCACAATAGAAAGCAGCGAGTCTAAGCCGTTTAGCGCCTTGCTCTGCACCGGCACGCCCAGAACCGGGAGAGTGGTTTGCGCCGCCACCATTCCGGGCAAATGAGCCGCGCCACCAGCCCCGGCAATGATTACCTCAAGACCCTGTGACTGCGCCTCGGCGGCAAAGCTGGCCATTTTTTCTGGTGTGCGGTGGGCCGAAACCACTTCGCAGCGGTGGGGAACGTCAAACTCTTGCAGGGTTTCAGCCGCGTGTTTCATGGTGTCCCAATCAGAGGTGCTACCCATGATAACCGCGACCAGCGGTGAGCTTTTATTTGCTGATTTATTCACTATTCACTCCCAAAGCGCGGGGTGGTAGCCCGGCTCAAGCGATCACGAACCGCCAACCACTCCTTAGTTGCTGGTGCGGCTTCGATAATAATTTGTTCGCAGGACAAAGCATCGAGTTCCCGCAGGGCGGCGTAGAGGGCTCGAGCATAGGCTCGAGCCTCAGACGGTAACTTAAGCCACTTGGCCGTGATGTTCTCCGGAGCCGCCCGGCGAGCCAATACCGCTAAACGCCTTCCTAAAGCTTGTTGCTGGCTGACAAAAGCCAGCAAATTCTCCTCGGCCACCAGCACAGCCGGTGTGCACGGGGCGTAGTGACTGGCCAGAGTGCCCGGTGCTCTAGGGGCATCCCGCCCGGAAAGCAGCGGTGAAGCACCCAAAACCTCAGTTAGCTGTTCGACGGATATCCCCCCGGGGCGCAGCAAACGCGGCTCACCACTACTGAGATCAAGAATGGTTGACTCGAGCCCCACTTCACAAGGCCCGCCATCGACTATTAAGTCCACCGCGTCACCCAGCTCGGCACAAACCGCCTCTGCCGTCGTCGGGCTAATGTGACCAAAACGATTTGCTGAGGGCGCGGCCAAAGCACCTCCAAAGGCCTTTAGCAGTTTTAGCGCCACAGGGTGCCCTGGAATTCGCAAACCCACTGTGTCCTGAGAGCCGGTAACAATATCGGGCACCTGCTCAGCACGTTTCAGGATCAGAGTCAGCGGCCCCGGCCAGAAGGCCTCGGCCAAGTCGTTGACTTGCTCAGGCAGCTCTTTGGCCCAATCTTTAACTTGCTCTACGGCAAAAAGATGAACGATAAGCGGATGGTCGGCAGGGCGCCCCTTGGCGGCAAAGATGCGCCGCACCGCCTCAGGGTTTTTGGCGTCCGCGCCCAGGCCATAGACGGTTTCGGTGGGAAAGGCGACCAGGCCGCCACGATGAAGAATTTCAACCGCTTTTTGAATCTGTTTATCTAATGACGAATCTGACATAAGCTCAAATAACTAATCTTACCGTGTCGGCCTGACGGTATCCCAGATTGCGGGGGACTAAAACCAGAAAATTAACGTCATCACAGAATCAGCAAAATACGCAGGTCGTTGACATTGGTTTGGGTGGGGCCGGTATTTAGCAAAGCACCGGCTTTGGCAAAAAAGCTATAGCTGTCATTGGCGTCTAGATACTTTTGCGCTTCTTGTCTGCCTACAAGGGCAAAAATATCCGGGCCGATAATGGCTCCGGCGTTGTCTTCGCTGCCGTCAATGCCGTCGGTATCGGCGGCCAGCGCATAAACGTCGGCAAGCCCGAAGAGCTCGAGCGCCAAAGACAAGGCAAACTCGCTGTTACGTCCGCCCCGGCCCGAACCACGCACCGTAACGGTGGTTTCGCCACCGGATAACAGAGCGCAAGGCCTACTCAGCGGTTGCCCACGGCTTATAACCTGGCGAGCCAGAGCAGCATGAAACTTCGCGGCCTCACGCGCTTCGCCGGTCAGCGATTCGGTGAGGATGAGGGGGGTGACGCCCTTAGCAAAGAGAAAATCAGCCGCGGCCTCAAGCGCCTGCTGAGCGCTGGCCACCAGATAGTTTTCCACCCGGGCTAATGCGGCACTGCCGGGCTTGGGTGTTTCTGCTAAGTTCCCGGCTACTCCGGCCTCAAAGTGCCGCCGGACTGCAGGGAAATCCAGTTTATAACGGTCCAAAATAGCCAAGGCCTCGGCAAAATTACTGGGGTCGGCAACGGTAGGCCCCGAAGCGATGCTGCTTAGGTCATCCCCGGCCACATCGGACACAATCAGTGATACGACCTTAGCTGGAGCGGCAGCGGCGGCCAGTTGCCCGCCTTTGATCTTCGAGAGGTGTTTGCGAACGGTATTCATCTCCTGAATATCCGCACCCGAACGCAGCAGTGCTTTGGTAAGCTCGGCTTTTTGCACCAGACTAACGCCCCGTGGCGCGGTCAGCAGCGCCGAACCACCCCCGGAGATAAGACAGAGCAGCAGGTCGTCCGGACCGAGGCTATGCGCTAAGGTCAGGATGCGTTCAGTCGCGTTCAGACCGGCCTGATCTGGTACGGGATGCGCCGCTTCTACCACTTCAATGTTCCGAGTGGGCAGGCCGTGTCCATAACGGGTAATGACCAGCCCCTCAAGCTCCGTGCCTTCATAGTGAGTCTCGACGGCTCGAGCCATGGCCGCTGCCGCCTTGCCGGCACCGACCACCGCCAGTCTCCCTTTGGGCAGAGCTGGCAAAAAAGGTTGCAGGGCAGCGGCCGGGATTACTGAGCGCACAGCCACCGTAAACGCCTCGCTTAAAAGCTCCTTGGGATTGTTAATTACAGTGTTGTTCGTCATGTGTTGAGTTTGACTCACTAATCTGCAAGCTGGCTCAAGGCCTCACGAATAATATCCACGCTGGTGGCCAGCGCCGACTTTTCCCCGTCGTCCAAATCGACTTCAAGCGTTTCAATCACACCTTCTCGCCCCAAGACCCGGGGCAAACTATAGGCCAGTTCGCCATCGCTCATGGAAATTGTCAGCACGCTGCGTTGATCTTGCAAGATGGCCTCGACGATACGGGCCAGCGCCGTAGCCACACCGTAGTAGGTCGCCCCCTTGCGCTGGATGATGTCGTAAGCAGCACGACGTACGTCTTGCTGGATTTCCGCTTCTATCGCTTCAGACCAGGGCATCTGCCGCTGAGCAAAGTAATCATGCAGAGCCAAACCAGCAATATTAAAGCTGCTCCAGGCAACAATCTCGGAGTCTCCATGCTCGCCCAAAACATAGCCGTGCACATTATGAGGGCTGACCTGCGCCTTGGTGGCTACCAACGCTCTGAGCCGGGCGGTATCTAAGGTAGTGCCTGAGCCAATCACTCTTTCTTTGGGCAAACCGCTGACTTGATAGGCCACCTGGGTAAGAGCGTCAACCGGATTGGTGGCGATGAGCAAAATTGCCTCGGGCGCAGCCTTGATAATTTGTGGAATAACCTGACGGAAAATCGCCGCGTTCTTGTTGATCAGCTCGAGCCTGGTCTCACCCGGTTTTTGATTGGCCCCTGCCGCCACAATGACTATGGCCGCCCCGGCAAGTGTCGCATAGTCGCCAGCTAAAACCCGGGCCGGGTGCGAAAAAGGCGTCACATGCGAAATATCCATGGCTTCGCCTTCGGCTCGAGCAGCATCTTTATCCACCAGCACCAGTTCGCTGGCCAGGTTTTCCATGACCAATGCGTAACCCGCCGTAGCACCTACCAAGCCGGTACCCACAATGCCTATTTTCATGCTTTATCCTCCTTAAATTTCCCCTTGTTGTCTAAGTTGTCTAAAGTGCAACTTAAGCGCAATGGCCAGGCGGTGAGTCGCCTGTAACAGTAATGCAAGCGGAAAGTCTATAAAAGTAATTTTGCACGACATGGGACAAAAAACCTCACGCCGCAAAAGCCATCTGCTACCGAATCCAATTCATTCTCTAGCGATTATGAAAACCACCCTTCCCATTCTTCTCGCTCCACTCGCATTAAAAAGCCGAATAGGATTCGGCTTTTTAATGGAATCGGTATGAGCTAGAATACCCTTATGTTCTTTAGACGTGGAAACCCCAACTTCAAACAAGAGGGTAATTTTCTTTTAGCTCGTGTGCGCACGGCCAAAAAGGGCGAGATTATCAAGGTGCGCATCTCCAAAACCAGCGAGATGAGCGTTCAGGGTAGGGGTTACTTTGTGCGCAAGGCCTTAGTCGGTCCAGAAACTCTAGATAATGCGCTCTTAGAAATCACGCTTAACCGTGGTCATCGGGTTCTAAACGCCACGGTTGATGGCGGCGAGTTGGTCCCAGTTAGTCAGTGGCAGGACTAAGACACTTTCAGTTTGCGCCGACATTTGCAGGGTCAGTTGCCCAGTGCTAAACCACTGGGCACGCGCTTAGGAATATCAGCACTTAAATCTTTAGCGCTTTCTGAGCTTAAGGCATTTAAAAAAGACAGCAAGTCCGCTATCTCTTGCTCGCTCAGCTCAAGCGGCTTTTGCATTAACGGGTCCAGGGTTTCTAATAAGACTGCTATCATTTCGTCTTCAAGCCTTACCGTGGGTCGCAGATCGGGCTCGAGCTGCGCAGTGTCATAGTTGCGCAGGGCCGCCTCGGGGTTCAAATGCTGTCTAATGACGCCTTCTAAGCTGGTATAAGCGCCGTTGTGCAACCACGGCCCGGTCAGGGCGACATTGCGCAAAGGTGGGGTACGAAAAGCAAAACGCTCTTCCTGACGCATTGTCAGCATGCCGCGACCATAGTCGAGCAAACCACCGGCTTTGCCGGGGCCCAGCGGCGGCGCCGCCAGATTGTGAAACTGCTGGTCTGTCAGCAGATTGCCGGCGTGACAAACGGCGCAACCGGCTTCGCCATAAAAGAGCAAAGTACCCCTCTTAGCCCCAGCTGACAGCACTGCGTCATCCCCGGCGAGATAGCGGTCAAAGGGGCTGTCTAAAAACGTCCAGGCATCTATTTGAAAAGCGGCAATGGCGTTGGCTAGCTGCGCAATACCGATTTCTCCGGGCTCGAGCCCGGGGTAAGCAGACGCAAACAGTTCCTGGTATTCAGGGATAGCTTTTAGACGTTGCATAAGCCCCTGCCAGATACCGGCAAAATCGTAGTCAGAATATAGCGCCAGTTCATTTTCCTGACCCAGAACATCGCGGTCACCTATCCCGCCGCGCATTTCATCACGAGAACTGGGTGGAAAGAGCGCCTGAGCCGCCAGGAGACTTTCAAGCCCTTCAGGAAGAGCCCCGCCCGCCGGGGTTTCAAACCCGGTTTCGGGGCTGCCGGCAACGCGTGAGTCCCAAAACATGCTGCGCCACTGCGTAAAACCGCGGTTAAAGACATCGGGAGCGTTGCGCGGCGCTCGTCTGCGTCCGACGCCTAAAGTCCGCTCGCTACCCTCACCACGTCCACCTACGCCTATAGACAAAGACAAGCCATCAGCAGTGGCGAACAAAGGACTGTGGCAGGTTGCACAAGAAACGTCGCGGTTGCCGCTCAAAACAGGATCGAAAAACAACATCCGGCCAAGTTCGACCCTGGCGGCTGACATTACCGGGGGTGGCTCGAGCCCTGTCACTCCGGCCTCGGCAAGTCTTAGTCGCAAAGTTCTGTCCATCTCAGTAGCATTGTCATTTGATGCGGCATAAACCACCGCCAGCAAACTAAACAGCACAAAGATGCCGCTTAAAAATAACGTGGCAATGACTAAAACTCCCCGCTTGTAAGCACTTGTCTTGAACCCATGCATAATTTAGAGAAATCCTCCCTAAAACCTTGCCGTGCCGAGCTATTGGGCGCTGCTTAAATCCGGACGCAGGCTCTTAGCTCCACGTAAATAAATATGTTTCATCTCCTGCTGAGATTTGCGGGTATTTACCTGCATCATCACACGCACACAAAGCGGTAGCCTGTCAGCCACGGGTATTTCCTGGTTACAGAGCAGCGGTACCATATTCATTCCCAAAGCCCTTGCCGCTTCTGCTGGAAAGGTGCTTTTTAAGTCAGGCGTAGTGGTAAAAAAAATCGCGGCGATGGGCTCAAAATCATCAATTTCATTGCTGTAAAGCATATTTTCTAATAGTTCACGCGTTGCCGCTAAAATCAGCTCCGGCTCATCACGTTCAACCGTCGTGGCACCACGGATGCCCCGCACCCAGTACGGTTTCTCTGTCATAGCAGGCAGTTTAACAAAGAAGCAGTGCTAAAAGCAGCAGTCGCCGCGCATCAAAGCTGTTTACCAAATCAGGTACAACGGCGAAACCAAGGGACAATTGCCCTGCTATAGTGAGCAAGTGAAAGCGACAATCCAAGCTGATAACCGCCGAGAAAACGGGCTGTGGTTTGAACTGACAACAGACCAAAAAGCTCTGTTGGGGCCACTCAAAGACTTTCTAAAAACTGAAGTTGCGCCCGGAGCCATTGAGCGCGACAAAACAGGTGTTTTTCCACACGAGATCGTCAGACAACTTGGCGCTATGGGTGTCCTGGGTATGCAGGTACCGGAGCAGTACGGCGGTGCCGCTCTTGACACAGTTACCATGGCTCTGATTACCGAAGAAATCGCCGCGGTGGACGGTTCGCTCTGCCTTACTGTAGCCTCGCACAATTCGCTCTGCACCGGACATATCCTAGTAGCTGGTAATGCAGAGCAAAAAGCTAAATTCCTGCCCGATTTGGCCAGCGGCACAAAGTTGGGCGCTTGGGGTCTGACCGAGCCTGGTTCCGGTTCGGATGCCGCAGCGCTAAAAAGCAAGGCCGTAGACAAGGGAGATCATTTTGTCTTAAGCGGCTCAAAGGCTTTTATTACTCAGGGCACGGTGGCCGGAACCTATGTGCTGCTAGCACGCAGCGACCAAGCAGCCGCAGGCCGTTCCAGCGCTGATGGCATCAGCGCCTTTGTAGTCTCGGCTGACCCTAAGATTATCCCGGGCAAGCCGGAGTCCAAGCTTGGTCTGCACAGCTCGGACACCGCAGCGCTCAATTTTGAAAACCTGGCAGTGCCGTCAGAAAATCTGCTTGGCAAAAGGGGGCGCGCCTTTAGCGATGTGATGACCGTCTTAAGCGGTGGTCGTATTGGCATAGGAGCCATGGGTATAGGACTAGGACGCAGCGCCTTGGAAATTGCCGCAAAATATGCGCTCGAGCGCGAACAGTTCGGTGAACCAATTGCCAACAAACAGGCCATCAGCTTCAAAATTGCCGAAATGGCCACCGAGCTTGAAGCCGCCCGCTTGCTGGTGCTTAAAGCCGCCACGCTTAAAGATGCCGGCAAAGACTACACCTTAGCCGCCTCGCAAGCCAAACTCAAGGGCAGCGTCGAGGGCGTTAAAGCCTGTGATTACGCCATTCAAATCCTGGGGGGTTATGGCTATGTGCAGGACTATGAAGTCGAGCGAATGTGGCGCGACGCCCGGCTCACGCGCATTGGCGAAGGCACCGACGAAGTTCAGCATCTAATTATCGCCCGGGAGTATCTTAAGCAGTTTCGTCACTAACCTGAGATTTGCTGGGTAGGAGTATTTGAAAGTGCTTGGCGGAAAGTAGTTAGTAGAAACTGGGAAGGGGATGGAGAAGCCGGGAGAGGGTAAGGTCGCCTCACCCCTCTCAAACCGCAATTAAAGCTCCTAAGTCCGGACGGCTGTCCAAAACCTCAGCGGGAATAGCGCTGATGGCCTTAAGCAAACTATCTGCTTTAGCACTCGGCTTATGGGCATTTTCGCTCAAATAGCGCTTCCAGGACTTAGCGCCCGGTTGCCGCGCAAAAAGACCTAGCATGTGTCGGGTGATTTTATTAGGATAAAGCCCTTTGTTTTGCCAGTTGTCAATATATGGCAACATCGCCAAAACCACCTCACGACGTGTAGGAGCTTTCTTTTTGGCATTAAAAAACTCCTGATCGGCAGTGGCGAAAAGATAGGGGTTTTCATAGGCCGCGCGACCTATCATGACGCCGTCTACTTGTTTTAGCTGTGCTCGAGCCTGTGCAAAGGTCTTTATGCCACCGTTTATCTCAATCTGAAGTTGCGGGAACTCCTCTTTAAGACGATAGACGTCTTCATAACGCAAAGGTGGGATGTTGCGGTTTTCTTTGGGGCTGAGTCCGCTAAGCCAGGCTTTACGGGCATGTACAATAAAGCGGTCTGCACCTGCTTGGGCAACTACCTGCACAAAGTTCGCCATGTCTTCATAACGGTCTAGGTTGTCGATGCCAATACGCTGTTTGACCGTTACCGGCAATTTCACGGCCTTACGCATAGCAGCGACCCCTGCAGCTACCACTTCGGGCTTTGCCATCAGACAAACCCCGAAATGACCGTTTTGCACCCGGTCGCTAGGGCAACCAACATTAAGATTGACTTCATCAAAACCCAAATCCTCGGCAATTCGTGCACAGTCGGCAAGTTGCTTAGGGTCGTCACCGCCAAGTTGCAACGCCAGCGGTTTTTCCTCCGGCGCAAAAGCCAGCAGATAATCGCGGTCGCCATGCAAAATTGCATTGGTGGTAATCATCTCGGTATACAGCAAACTACGTTTGCTGAGCTGGCGCATAAAAAAGCGGTAGTGGCGGTCAGTCCAGTCCAGCATCGGCGCGATGCTTAAAGGGTAGTTTTGGCTTCTGGATTGTAGTAAATTCATGTGCTGTCCAAAAACTTCGGGGGCGTCCTGCTTTGCTAAGAGACTTGCCTTGCAGCCGGTATGCGCTTAGCTGGACGAAAGCTGATGTTCTCCCACTCGCCTTCTTCGATCAGCTTTAACCCTGCATTACGCGTTTTAAAAAACGCCACGATGTCTTGCACCAGATCATCGGGGGTTGAGGCCGCCGAGCTTACGCCCACCGAGCTTATACCTTTAAGCCAGCTTTCTTCGATATCTTTTACACTCTCAACACGCTTGGCGTTACCACAAAGGTCTTGGGCAAGTTCTAAAAGACGCATGCCGTTAGAGCTATAATCACTGGTCACCACCAGGAAAAGGTCGACTTCTGTGGCTATCTTGCGCACGGCGTCCTGGCGGTTCTTTGTGGCGTAGCACAAATCATCGCTAGGGGGTATCAGAAGTTTAGGGAAACGCTTTTGCAAAATCTCTACGGTTTTCATGGTGTCGTCCACCGACAGCGTGGTCTGGGTGAGCACGACCACCTTGTCAGGGTCAGGCACCGTAACGCTGTGAGGGTCAGCTAAGTTTGGGTCGTGCTTGCGGTTGCCAATCACACTTACCACTGTGGTTTGCTCCGGCGCTTCGCCTTTGGTGCCTATGACCTCCTGGTGTTTGCTCGAGTCACCAATTAAGAGGATGTGATAGCCTTCCCGAGCATACTTTTTGGCTTCGGAGTGAACCTTGGTCACCAGCGGACAAGTCGCATCAATCGTCGCTAGGCTCATAGCAGCCGCCTGTTGACGCACCGCCGGGCTAACACCGTGAGCCGAAAATACCACCGTGTCCGCCAAGCTGCGGCCACTGTGGGCCAATTTGTCATTCAAGCCTGACAATTCTTTTAAGTCTTCGACAAAGTGAACTTTGTGCTCTTGCTTAAGTCTGTTTAGCACAGTGTTGTTATGCACGATGGCGTGATAAACCGCTAAGTCGCCTTCCTTAGCCGCAGCCATCTCACGGGCATTTTCTTTCACTACTTCAATGGCCATAACCACTCCGGCACAAAACCCACGTGGCTTGGCTAAGTAGAGCTTCTCAATCATAAAGACACTATAACCAGCCAATTGCTGGGTTAGCGTAGGCTGGGCCTAAAATCACAGCCCGAAATCGCCTGGTGAAAATGGCTAAACAGGCTTGACCGCAGCTTAAACTCCGTGATACACTCGCTGGCGCTTAAGGGCGATTAGCTCAGTTGGTTAGAGCGCGTCGCTGATAACGACGAGGTCGGTGGTTCAAATCCACCATCGCCCACCAAAAACTCCGGGGTTTCCCGGAGTTTTTTTGTCTTCTATGCTAAATCCAATGGTATAGCAAAGACCAAGGTGTGGGGTGTTAGTGGAAAGTAAAAAGTAAGTGGAAAGTAGTTGGTAGGAGGTAGAAATCAGGGGTTCTCCAGAGGTGGCAAAGTCAGGCAATGGTAATTTATCAGTTAGTTGCAAACATCTAAAAGGAACTCGGTGAGGGACTCACTAGAAATGCTTTTCCTACCCACTACTAACCACAAACTACCAACTACTAACCACTAACTACCTACCACTAACTACAAACTCCAATTGTCTTAAATACTTCTTGCAACTGCTACATTCAATTCAGGCCGGGTTTAATTAAAGACGTTACGTTTAGCGCCGAGCTCGAGCTCTAAAAACACGGTTTCACCATCGCGCTGAACGGTCAGCGTCACCGCTTCACCAATTTGTTTTCTACGCACTACTTCGAGTAGTTCATAAAACCCTGCTGTTTTCTCACCATCGACGGCCACAATCACATCGGCGCTGATATCCCGGCCAATGATATTCCCCTGGGCATCGCGCACCAAGCGGTCTTGCACACCCCGCAAACCAGCACGTTCCGCCGGACTACCGGGTTGCACAAAAGAAACAATGGCGCCGGGTAGCGGCCCTAAATCCACACTGGAAGCACTGGGAACATAGTCATTGCCACCACTAAAACCAATCACAGGAACATCGCGCTTTAAGCCCACTTGTAGTTCTTCGACTATGCCTTTTTCCAGGGTGACAGGCACGGCGTATGAAGCAAAGCGGTTTGGCAAAACCAGACCCCGCAAATAAGGGGGAATGAAGCGGTCACGATTCGAAGACATACCTTCTGGTGCAAAGCTGATATAGCTGACCACGCCAATCGCCTCACCTCGAGCATTTAAGACCGGCCCTCCGGAATCACCAGGAGCTAATGCCGCCGTTAGTTCGATAGTGTCATCGGCAAAATCGGCTCGAGCCGCATCTACCCCAAAACGGGTGATGCGCCCGGCCCGACCCTGCAAAAACTCGTCACGGCTGTTGCCAATGGCCACAATGCCGCTGCCAATACGCGGCGAGGCCTCAGCCAGTGGAATATAAGGCACTTCGGTATCCACATCGGCGCGGAGCACCGCCAAATCAAGATAGGCATCAAAGCCTACTAGCTCGAGCTCATACTCTTCACCCGCAGGCCCTAAGGCCACATAGCGGAGGTTTGCGCCGGTGCCAGAGGAGTCAACAACGTGATAGGCAGTGAGCAACAGACCGTCAGCCGAGACAAAAAAGCCTGAACCTACACCAATGACTCTAGAACGTAAGGAATTACGCAATCTGCCCCTAACCTCAATTTTCAGGCTGGCCGGGCGGGCTAAGTCAAAAGCCTCTTTTAATTCGCCTTCGGGCGCTATTACCTCAGGAGGAAGCGGCGTATCCGCATGGACGATAAACTGCTGCGAACGCTGCATAGGCCCCGGTGTGGTTGCCAAAGCCAATAAGGCCAGTATCAGCAAGACAAGCAAAAACAGCAACCTGGCGGGTTTAGTTCGCAACATGATTTTCTCCTTGCAATTTTAGCTGGAGCAAAGCGCAATTCATGGTCTTAGTTTCACCTTTTTTCAATTACCCTTCTGCCAGATAAACGACAAAGTTATAGAACTATGCTAATGGCTTTTTGCACAAAAGTCCGTACCGCCCGCCACCATAAGTAAAATTAGGTTAAAGGTAATACTAATTCGTGGTAAGTGGTTTGTGGGTAGTTTGTGGTTAGTAGTGGGTAGGAAAAGCATTTCTAGTGAGTCCCTCACTGAGTTCCTTTTAGATGTTTGCAACTAACTGATAAATTACCATTGCCTGACTTTGCCACCTCTGGAGAGCCCCTGATTTCTACCCCCTACCAACTACTTTCTATTTACCTCTGTTTACTTTCCACCAACCACTTCTTAAGGTGAAACGCTCACGAAAGCTGAGTATAGTAATGCCTATGTCAATGACTCAACCCTTTATCGATAATTCAGGCGAAAAAGATTATCAGACCAAGATTCAGCAGATTGCAACTACCCTTAGTAACTGGCAGGGCCCCATTGTGCTTATTAGTCATGTGGATCCCGATGGTGACGCCGTGGGCAGCAGCCTAGCCTTAAAACGCGCCCTGGCGGCTTTGGGCAAAGAAACCAAGCTACCGCTAGTTCCACCACGTTTTCTGGAGTTTCTGGTTCAGGAAAATGAACTGTCTCCAGAGCTGAAAGTATTACCTGACAATTGCCTGCTGGTTGTCCTTGACGCCGCAGATGAGGCTCGAGCTGTCGGCGCCCCCTTAAGCAGTGCAGCCTTTACCATAAACGTCGATCACCACGGTACCAACACCCGCTTTGGCGATATTGCCTGTGTACAGCCCAGCCGTGCCGCCACCGCGCAAATGGTCAAAGACATCATTGACGCTTCACGCACAACTTGGACAGCGGAAATAGCCACTCCCTGTCTAACCGGCATCATCACCGACACCGGCAACTTCCGTTTTGGCAATACCAGCCCCGACGTGCTCGCTGACGCCAGTGAACTTATCGCTAAGGGTGTGGCCTACGCCGAACTGGTAGATCAGTTGCAAATACGTCATCCCGATTATTTCCGCATGCTTGGCAAGGTGATGTCCACTATCGAATTCCCCTTAAACGGACTGGTCGCCATGGCTCGAATCACCGGGGAAATGCGCGACGAGATTGGCCCCAGTGACGACGACTCAGATGATTATGTCGGACTTATCCGCTATGCCGAAGGTACCCAGCTAGCCATCTTTTTAAAAGACCGGGGCGACCACACCAAGGTTTCGGTGCGGAGTCGCGGCAAGGTCTCGGCTCAGGCCATTTGTTTAGAGCTCGGTGGCGGCGGCCACGTAGCGGCAGCCGGAGCAACCGTTCAAGCTGATTTAGGTGAGACGCGCCGACGCGCATTGGCAGCGGCTAAAAAAGAACTTTTACGCCAGGGCTTTAAGCTGGATTAGCGTTATTCAAACTTTGTTTTCAGCAGGGCTGCCTGTTCGGCCAGTTCAGGCAGCTCCGTTAGTGTCACGCCGGTGTTAAAACCCTGCTTGGCAAGCCAGGGCAACACCTGTTCACTAGGCAAATTACCCACCAGATGATCGTCGGCAAAGGGGCAACCACCAATACCGGCTAATGCCCCTTCAAACCAACGCAAACCGTGCTCGAGCCCAACCTCAAGCGGCCTGAGCCAGGCATCGGTACGGGCATGCAAGTGCAAACCTAAGCCTTTGGTCTGGCCAATAGCGTCAAGAACGCTGTGAATACGCTCAGCTGTAGCTGTGCCTACTGTGTCGGCCAAGGCGATATCACTAATACCCAAACCACGCAAACGGCTCACAGCTGCCGCCGTATCTTCGGGTGACCAGGGTTCACCGTAAGGATTGCCAAAACCCATTGAGAGATAAACGACAAATCTTCTCCCCTGCTTTTTTGCCCCGGTGAACAAGGCTTCTAGCAGCGGCCAGGATTCGGCCAAACTGAGTCTGGTGTTGCGGCGCTGAAAGCTGTCGTTGACTGATAGTGGATAACCCACCGCAGTCAAATTGGGCAGCGCCAAAGCCCGCTTAAGCCCTTGTTCGTTGGCGATAATGCCCAAAAAGTCGGCATCTTCTAAGCGCGGCAAAGCGGCTAAAACCTCCTCGCTGTCGCTCATCTGCGGCACCGCTTTGGGCGAAACAAACGAAGCTAAATCGAGATGTCTAAAACCGGCAGCTAAAAGCCGCTGCAAGTAACGCCGTTTTTCTGCCACTGGAATCATCCGCGAAAAACCCTGCCAGGAATCACGGGGGCACTCGATATAGCGAATATCTTCGGGCATTAAAGACCAGTATAGCTTTTGCGCCTTTAAGACTTGCTGTATCTAAAAGTGGGTATCTGGTGGTCGGTGGTAAGTGGTCGGTGGTAAGTGGTTGGTAGTTAGTAGGAAACTCGGTAGTGCCTCGCAGGTAATGGTTTAAGCCAAAGCATGAACACATGTCCAGACTGTCAAAGCGAACAGACCATCAAGAACGGTCATATCCACAACGGCAAACAGCGCTACTTATGTAAAGACTGCGGCAGGCAGTTTGTTC